>SKUL01000167.1 GCA_007129985.1 Flavobacteriales bacterium | reverse complement strand
GGAAGCACCTTGCGCTGGGCAGGGTCGCGGTTTACGGGCAGTGCCTCGGTTTTGATGTGGGCCGTAACCTCTTTGCCAAAAGCGCGCTGCACGGCAAAAGCACAGGCTTCCTCCATGCGCTTGCGGCTGTGCATAGCGGGGTTGTTCACCATCACCGTAAAGGCCACCTTGTTTCCGTCAACGGAAATGTCCTTTACGAGATTCAACTCCACAATGTCTTTCTTGAGGTCGGGCTCAAGCACTTTGGAGAGTGCTTCAAGAAGATTTTCGCGTGTTACTTCCATAGGTACACAAAGGTAGGCCAAAAAAGGCGATTTCTAATGAGATTACAGCTCCAGCTCGCGTTGCGGATCCCAGAATTTATGTTCAAAATCCTGCACCTGGTCGTTTACCACCTCTACTCCCTCCTGCTTCAGACGCTCCTGCATTTCGAAAGGCGTGCTGAAGTGCATTTTACCGGTAAGGAGGCCCTGGCGGTTTACCACGCGGTGCGCCGGAACATCGGGCAGGCTGTGCGAGGCATTCATGGCCCAGCCCACCATTCTGCTTGAGCGCGCCGCACCCAGATACTTTGCAATGGCTCCGTAACTCGTAACACGGCCGTGCGGAATTAAACGCACCACAGCGTACACTTGTTCAAAGAAATCGTTGTTGGCAGCGCTTTTCACGGTACAAATGCGCAAAAGTTGATTTTCTTACCCTCGGCCAGCCATTTCTTTTCGTAGTGCGTGCGAATGTTGAGCAGTTGCTGAAGTTCGGGGTTGAAACGCTCCATTTCGCCGTACACATCGCGCGAAACTTCTAGCAGTCGATAACCGTGCCCTTCTATTTGCTCGAGTGTGTATTCGGTGAGGAAATCGGAATCGCTTTTGAGCTTGATAATCCCTCCCGGCCGGAGAATTTTAAGATAGCGCTCAATAAAGATGCGCGAGGTGAGTCTGCGGTTTTCTGATTGACCAATCATCGGGTCGGAAAAGGTGAGCCAGATTTCAGAAACTTCTTCGGGACCGAATGCAGACGTAATAAAATCAATGCGGGTGCGCAAAAAGGCCACATTTGGAATGGCATCTTCCTGCACGGTTTTGGCCCCTCTCCAGATACGAGCACCTTTGATGTCCACACCGATAAAGTTCTTTTCGGGGTACAAGCGCCCCATGCCCACGCTGTACTCGCCTTTGCCGCAACCCAGCTCGAGCACAATGGGATTCGCGTTGCCAAAAAACTCCTCGCCCCATTTGCCTTTCAGCGAAAAGCGGTCGTTGAGCATTTCATCCGACGTGGGTTCAATGACGTGCCGGAAGGTTTTATTCTCGGCAAAATGCTGAAGTTTTCGTTTGCCCATGTTTTGGTTTTGCGGGTTGCAAAAATAGCACGCAAGGCCGGGCCTGCCAACCGCGATTACCGACCGGAAATTCCCCGTCGCCAGGCCAGCAAATACTTGCCGGAAAGAGGCGCGGCAACAAAAAACAGCAAGCCGATAAACCAGCTATTGAGCCATATGCCGACCACGGCCGATAAAATCAAAATGTACCACGGGAAGATGGTGAGAAAGAGCACAAAATCTACCGAGGGCGCAAAATACTCATCCGGACTGATAAGCTTCGTGAGCCACTTGTGCAGCCTGTAGGGCAGGATAAAAAGCAGCCACGCCGCCAATGCCACGGGCGTTCCCAACCAATGCAAGGGTTGTTTTTTGGGCGGCTCAAGAGCTAATTTATCGTCCAGGTATGAGCCGTTGTGAATGGCCGCCACACGAGCTCTCCAGTCATGACCATCGCGGTAGTTGTCTTCCGAAAAGATGTAGCGATTGATAAGCTCTTTCTGCTCCGGGTCATCGTTGGAAATGCAGAGCTGATTCATTTCGGCATGCAATTCCTCCGTAAAGCGACGAAGGCCAAGTGAAGGATTGTCCTGATAGGTATTGACAAAATTCAGGGTGGAGAGCGAATCACCAAACACCACCACCAGCCGCTTGTCGAAACCGCGGTATTCTTCAAAGTGCAAGCCTACGGGCACCACGGGCAAATCCTCTCCGGTGCGCTGGGTGTATTCGAGGGCGATGCGCGCCAGACCTTTTTTGAGCGGCCGCAGCTTGTAGCCAAAAAACTGGTTGCCCTCCGGAAAAATCAGAATAGACTCATCATCGTTCAGCAAACGCTGGCACTGCTGAAAGGTGTACTCGTTGTTTCGCACGCTCGAAAAACCATCGCTGGGTCGGTAAGCGGGCAAACAGCTCACCAGGTACATCACCTTGCGAAACCACCTGTGCCGAAACACGTCGGCGCGTGCCAGAAAAGTAAAGCGCTGCGGCACAAAGATGGCGGTCATCATGGCGTCGAGAAAAGAGTTTTGGTGATTGGGTGCCAGAATAATGGGCCGTTGTTCGGGCGCTTTTTTGTGGTCAATCAAAATCACCTTGCGGAAATACAGACGGTAGCCGATGTGCAGCCAAAACTGCAACAGGTAAAACACAACTCTACGCGCCTGACGCATATTGATTGGGATTTAGCGGAGGCTGGCTCCGAGTTCTTTTTCCAGCCCCTGACGGATGCGATCCATGATGCCGTCCACCAGCTCGTCGGTGAGGGTACGGTCATCGCTGCGAAGCTGAAAACGAACGGCATATGATCTTTTCCCTTCGGGGAGGTTTTTGCCCTCGTACACATCAAAAAGCTCAACCTCGCGCAGGAGTTTCTTCTCGGTTTTTCGAGCCAGCTTTTCTATGTCTTCAAAGCGCACGCTGCGGTCGAGAAGAAGCGAGAAATCGCGGCGTACGGTGGGGAATTTCGGAATGGGCTGAATCTTTACCTTTCCGCTTCCCACCTTACTCAGTAGCAGCGACCAATTGAGTTCAGCAAAAAACACCGGCTGGTCAATATCAAAACGACCGCAAATGTCGGCCTTCACACGTCCGATGTAGCCAAGGTTTTGCCCGTCGAGAAGCACCGACTGGCCTTCTGCCAGGTAGTCGGACGCCTCATGGCCAAAGGTGCAGCGCTGTGCGAATCCCAATCGCTGCAAAAACATATTGAACATGTTTCGCAAGTCAAAGTAGCTCACCTCATCGCCCGGGTTGTTCCAGCTCTCAGGAAAACGACGGCCCGTCATAACCAACGCAAGGTTGAATGACTCCCATGCTTGTTTTTCCTCGCGGTGGTAGACCTGCCCAAACTCAAAAAATTGCAGGTCGGGGTTCTTGTGGTTGCGGTTGAGCGCCACGGCCTCGAGCATGTTTACGAGCAGGGTGCGGCGCATAATATCTAACTCTGCCGATAACGGATTGAGAATTTTGATGTGCTGATCTTCGGGGAAAAGCGCCGAGCCGATTTTGGCATGTGCAGCACTGGAAGACAATGAATTGGACATCATCTGAATCATTCCATTGCTCACCAGAAAATCGGCAGCCAGATTGCGCAGGTATTCGCGCTCCATGCCACCGCCGTAGTTTACGGATGCGCTCAGTTTGGCCGGAATTTCAACGCGGTCGTAGCCGTAAATGCGCAGCAATTCTTCTACCACATCGGCCTGTCGGGTTACATCCGTGCGATAGGTGGGAATGGAAAGCTGCCATGTGTCGCCTTGTTCACCGAGGATTTCAATATCCAACGCGTTGAAGATATTCCGCACGGTTTGGAGCGGAATTTCCTGCCCGATAAGCGAAAAGCAACGACTCAATGAAAAGTCCACCTTGCACGGCTGCACAGGCGCAGGATAATGGTCTATAATCGGTGAAACCACCTCTCCTCCGGCGCACTCCATGATAAGAAGGGCAGCGCGTTTCAGAGCGAAAAGCACAGCGTTGGCGTCCACTCCTCGCTCAAACCTAAACGACGAATCTGAGTTGATTTGATGGCGTTTCGCTGTTTTTCGCACGCTGGAAGGGTGAAAGCACGCGCTCTCCAGAAAAATTCGCGTGGTTTGCTCCGTCACCCCGGAATTTTTTCCGCCCATTACACCCGCTATACACATAGGGCCTTTGGCATTGCAAATCATCAGATCGTCGGCGTGCAGGGTGCGCTCCACATCATCGAGGGTGGTAAATGTAGTGTCGGCCTCACAGGTTTTCACCACCACGGTATTTCCCTCAATGCGGTCGGCGTCGAAAGCGTGAAGCGGTTGACCGAGCTCGTGCAATACGAAGTTGGTGCAATCCACCACGTTGTTTTTGGGCGTAATTCCAATAGCCCTGAGCCTTGTTAGCAACCACGCGGGCGAGGGAGCCACCTTAACTCCTTCGAGCAACACACCTGCATAGCGAATGCAGCGCTCATTGTCCTCCACCCGCACAGAAATTTTGCTTTCATCCTGGCCGGGCTTGAAGGCCGAGACATCGGGTTTTACAAGGCTCACTTTTTCATCCTGACTGAGGAAAGCGGCCAAATCGCGCGCCACTCCAAAATGCGAAAAGGCATCGGTTCGGTTGGGCGTGAGACCAATTTCTATGATGTGGTCGGTTTCGAGCTTGAGGTAGTCGGCAGCCGGCATACCAATGGGCGCGTCGTTGGGAAGCACCATAATGCCGTCGTGGTCATCACCCAGGCCCAGTTCGTCTTCGGCGCAAATCATGCCCCGGCTTTCCTGTCCGCGAATTTTGCTCTTTTTGATTTTGAAGCCTTTGTCATCGCCTTTGGGATAGAGCACGGCACCTTCAGTGGCCACCAGTACCTTTTGCCCCTGTGCCACATTGGGCGCGCCACATACAATGGGTAGCGCCTCGCCGTTTCCCACGTCAACGCGGGTAAGGCTCAGACGGTCGGCGTCGGGATGCTGTGTTTTCTCCACCACATGGCCTACCACGACGCCTGCAAGGCCACCCCGAACTGATTCGAGGGGTGTTACGGCTTCAACCTCAAGCCCGGTTTGGGTGAGGATTTCGGCCATCCTTTCAACACTTACTTCAACAGGAAGGTAGGTTTTCAGCCAGTTGCGTGAGACTTTCATGGGTGACTTTTAGGTTTTTCCATCAGGTGTAAGCGCCGGATGCAAGGGCACAAAATTAGAAAAAAAGGCACCCGTAGGGCGCGTATTTACGGTAATCACCTTAGCGAAAGGGGTGGGCTACTGTATGGTTTCGTGCAATTGAAAGTATGTGCTTTGCAAAAACAAAATCAACACAATTATGAAAATGACATGGAATTGGGCGCTTCTGCTTCTGCTCGCGGGCGCCGTAACACTCAGCTCTTGCAAGAAAGACGAAGACGAGGAGCCAACTCCTGACCCTACGCCTTCAACATCTTCAGCTCCCACCACACCTGTATTCAGCAATGCTGATGGTGCGCTTTGGGCGGTAAACTCGATTACCATCACCACCATGCCGATTGTGGGAGAAGTGGACACCGAAATTGGTATCGCAGTAGGTGCTTTTGCCAATGAAGGAAACTTCGACGACCTCGTTAATGTGGGCACGGTAAAGGTGGATGACCAAAGCCTCACCCGAAACGCCAACAACAGCTACACCCTTACACCGGGTTTAACCAACCCAAGCGGGATTGAGTATGGTAACATTGTTGACTGGGAGGTGACCGGTGGCGGTGATTTCGGTGCTTTTACCTACTCGAGCAACATTGCATGGCCTACGCTCACTCCAATTACAAGCGGGGAAACCGTTTCTAAATCGGAAGGTTACACACTTACCGTAAACAGCGTAAGCAATGCAGATTCAGTACTATTTCTGGTTGGAAGCGTGGTAAAAACCATTCCGGGTAACGCTACATCATGCACCTTTAGCGCTGATGAGCTCTCGGGTCTATCTAACGGAACCAGCGTGGCTACCGTTGCTCCTTATGCCAGCACACCCCAAACATTGGGTGGCAAAACCATTTATGTGGGTAAAGAAGCCGTGCGCACACGAACCATTACCATTACCAACTAAGCTCATTCTATTCACTTTGAGTAAAACCCTCGGCCGCCCGGCTGAGGGTTTTTTTTATAGCTTGATTTGAACATGGTATCCGCTGTGGTTGCGAATGTTCATCACCTTTCCTCCGTCAAAAATCAGGTACTGACCGCGGATACCCGCAAGCACCCCTTCAATCAGGGGCTGTTTGTCGAGCGAAACGCTGCTCACTTTGGTGGGATACTCTAGAACCGGGTACTGCCAGTCGTGTACCTTGTGGTCATCTGAAACGAAGGGCAGCAATGCGCTGGAGAGTAGTTCTGCAAGTTCTTCTTTTTGTTCGAGGATGTCCACATCTGGCGATTCGTTGCGAAGCATTTTGCGCCAGTCGGTTTTGTCGGAAATAAACTGCTTGATTTCCATTTCGATGGCCCCGGCCAGTTGGCGGTAAGGCGTTTGCGCGAGCACGATGGTTTGCGAGGCTCCCTGGTCAATCCACCGCGCCGGAACCTGTGTGGCGCGGGTAACCCCTACCTTGAGACCGCCTGAAAGCGCCAGATATACCACGTGTGCTTGGTTGTGGTTTTGTTCTTCCCATTCGGGGTCGCGGCCCTCGCCAAGGTGGGCCCGGCAAAGCTCCGGACGGATGATACACTCAGCCGCGCGCGGAGAAGTTGAAAAACAAGGATAGCACATCCCCTGATAGGTCTTGCGGATGGATTTGTTGCACTCAATACAGGTAATTTCCCCCTTAAAGTGAAGTTGTATTTCGTTACCCAGCAGCGTATTGAAGTGCAATTCATCGCCCGACTCGCCGCGCAGGTAGTACTGAATGGTTTCGTTGGGTTCGGTGCGCATTCTAAGCAGCCTTGTTTGCATGTGCGAAGAGCTTTGACGGGTTTGGGGCAGCAAGATATCAAACCTGTTGTATCTTTAGCCAACCAAACAACGCCACATGGCCCTGAATTCAATTGTATCGTGGCTGATGAAAAAGCGCATTCAGCAGATTGAGCTTTTTCTGAAGTACCCGCTCGAAGTGCAGGAAGAGTGCTTTCAGAATCTTCTTCACACAGCGCGCCATACAGTGTGGGGCAAGCAATACGGCTACGGCGAAATCAGTAGCAGGGAGGAGTTTCGACAGCGCGTTCCATTGCAGAGTTACGAAAGCCTTCAGCCGTGGATTGAGCGCATCATGAAAGGCGAGCAAAACCTCTTGTGGCCGTCGGAAATCAGTTGGTTTGCGAAATCATCGGGCACCACCGCAGCCCGAAGCAAATACCTCCCGGTAAGCCGCGAATCCATTGAAGACTGCCACTTGAAAGGCGGTAAAGATCTGGCAGCGTGCTACTACCATAACAATCCCGACGCGGCACCCTACAGCGGTAAAACCCTCTCTATGGGCGGAAGCGCTTTTCCCAACCCCTACCGCAACGACGATTCATACACGGGCGATTTGTCGGCCATTATTCTCAAAAACCTCCCCATTTGGGCCGAGTTTAAACGCATTCCCGACCGAAGCACGGCGCTGATGGAAAACTGGGAGGAAAAAATTGAACGCATCGCCCAGCTCACCATGCGCGAGGATGTTAGCACCATGATTGGCGTTCCTTCGTGGACGCTGGTCTTGCTCAAGCGCATTCTGGAAATCACCGGAAAATCGGACATCCGCGAGGTGTGGCCCAATATTGAGCTCTTTATGCACGGCGGGGTGAGCTTCAAGCCCTACGAAACGCAGTACAAGCAGCTTATCAGCGGCAACATGCACTACTACCAGAGCTACAACGCCTCTGAGGGTTACTTTGGCATTCAGGACCAAAACAATGTGGAGGACATGCTCCTCACGCTTGATTACGGCATTTACTACGAGTTTATTCCCATGGAAGAGTGGGACAAAGAACATCCGCACACGCTTACCCTGGAGGAGGTTACAACAGGGGTTCAATACGCATTGGTGATTTCTACCAACTCCGGTTTGTGGCGATACAAAATTGGCGACACAATCAAATTCACCAGCGTGTCACCCTTCCGCATGGTGGTGAGTGGGCGCACCAAACATTTTATCAATGCCTTTGGCGAAGAGCTGATTATCGAAAATGCGGAGGAGGGGTTGCGCGCTGCGTGCGAGGCCACCGGAGCTGCCGTGGCAGAGTTTACTGCCGGTCCTATCTACATGGGCAACGGAGGAGCCAGCGGACACGAATGGCTCATAGAATTTGAATGCCCACCCGCTGACTTAGCACAGTTTGTGGATGTGCTGGACAACAGATTGCGCGAGGTAAACTCCGACTACGACGCCAAACGAAGCAACGACTTAAGCATTGCCCGTCCGGTGGTGCGCGTGGCGGAGAGTGGCACTTTTTACAACTGGCTGAAGCGAAACAACAAGCTGGGCGGTCAGCATAAAATACCGAGACTCAGCAACGACCGCAGTTTTCTGGAGGATATTCTGGAACAGCATTTGGTAAATCCGCAAGCATGAAGCACCTGATTTTTGCGATTTTGATTGTAAGCTTCGGCACGGCCTGGGGGCAATCCAACTGGGAGGAAACCGGTTACGAGCTCCTCTCCACCACCGAAAAGAACCACGACCTGATGTGGGCGGATAACCTCCAAAACTTTTACCTGATTCGCGACAGCGGATTGGAAATGTACCAGCCCGGTGGTAAAATGCTCTTCAAAAACAGCCAGATGAACCTCGGGAACATCACCACGGCCGACTTCAATTTTTCGCTCAAACCCATGCTCTTTTTCCGGGAGTTGAACAGCATTGTCATTCTCGACAACACCCTCAGCATGCAGGGAAACCCCACCAAACTGAGCAACCAGCACCTCAACTGGGTTACGGCGGCGTGCAAGTCAATTGACAATCACTACTGGTTTTTCGACATGCAAAATTTTGAGCTGGTGCGCACCGATATGTCATTCCGCAGGGTACGCTCTTCGGGAAATGTGTCACAACTCGTGGGTTTTGACATCAACCCCACGTTTATGGTTGAGCACAACAACTGGCTGTACGTAAACAACCCCGAAACGGGCATTTTGGTGTTTGATATTTTCGGCACTTACTTCAAACAGATTCCTATTGCCGGTCTTGATTACTTTCAGGTTACCGACCAGTTTATTCTGTATCTGAGAGATGGCAAGCTGCGTCAGTACAACCTGAGGACTTTTCAGGAAGCCGTGATAGACCTTCCCCACCCCAATCTCAAAAACGCTTTGGTGGTAAAGAATATGCTCTTCTTATCGGACGGCAAGCAGGTGTGGGTGTATAGGAGGAGGGGGTGATGGGCCGATGAGACGATGGGCCAGGGCAATTAGGTTATTTGATGATTAGATGATGTGATAATTACAGCCAACCGGATGGCGAGGGACCCGTCCGCGTTGAGAGGATGAAAATTGAGCCAATTAAACGATGGGACTTTTGACCTGTGAAGACGATTTTGGGCATTCAAGAAATGTCAAACCCCCGCTACAGCTTCTGCAACGGGGGTTTAACTTTCGCTATTCGAGAATTTCATACCATCAGTCGTTTAATTTAATCGCCCGTTTTACTAACAACTCATCATCCACAAACAAGGTGTAGTGATACAAACCGGCGGGCAAACCGGCGGCATCCCATACGTAGGTGTAGGTACCTGCGCTTTGCTCGGCATTTTCGAGCTGGGCCACCTCTCGGCCATTGCCATCGTGAATTTTCAGCATCACCCTGCCGCCTTGCTCGAGGGTGTAGCGAATGGTGGTGTGATTGCGGAATGGGTTGGGAGTATTTTGGTAGAGTTCATTCTTGCCTATGGGATCTTGTTCACCCATTTCAGAGCTTTTAGGCACCCACCCCTGGTTCATGCAACAACCATCAATTTGCTGTTGCAGCATTTGCATTTGCTCATTCATCATCTGCATTTGCTCGTGCATTTGCATCATGAAAGCTTCCTGGGCAGCACAAGCAGCCTCTAAACCGACTATCTTCTCTTCTTGCTCTGCGATTTGCGATTGTTGATCCTTGATGCCAGCGGTTAGAATAGGAATAAACTCCTGATAACGTATGCCAAGCAATTCTTCAGATGGGGATATTTCAACTCCTGTGGTATCATGCTTTGCCGGATGGTAAAAACCTCCTACCAAGGTGGGCAATACCTGCTGAACTTCTTGTGCTTTAAAACCATAACTCTGATGACTGGGCAAATATAGGTGTGGGAACTGTTCCGTTAAATAGCCGTATTTAACGGGGTTTAAATCAGCAATCAGGGTCAAGGCATCATTGATTTCTTCAAATCCGGTTTTGATATTTTGATCACTTAAAGTTATAGGATATTGGTTCTCTTGAACTGTTCCTACAAAATACCCAGCTATGCCTGATGGGTCACAGGTCTCTGCGTAGATACCAAAATTTTGCCGATCAGCATCACAAGCCAAAAAATAACCGCCAAAATTATAAGTTGATGAAGGCCCTCGGGCTCTTCCATAAACTCCTACATTGTTTACCGGAACGGATTCAACTGTGCCCTCTGCTAATCCAAATACCCCGAAGTTAATAAGCTCGGCTCCTGTTGAATTTCCGTATACTCCTGTACACAATACTCCTTTTTGAGCAGTACCTATTACACCATAGTTTAATCCGGCATTTCGCGCTATTCCGTTGACTCCTGTAGCCAACAGCCCTGGTGAACCTTCGGCAACGAATCGACCTGCTATCTGACTCAAACCAGATCCGTTGGTTGCTTCTACATTCAATGTAATACCAGCATAATCCTTTGTCATGAAAACCTTTGCATTACTGCCAGTTTGATTGTCTGTTCCGACCAACACCTGACCTTCTCTACAAGCACCAGGAAAACCCGTAGCCACATCATCCACATTCACTACCTCCCAGTCACACTGTACGCCCAAATCTTCAAGAGTAGAATAATTCAAAACGTAGTCACCTGTATCATCAGCCTCTACACCTGTAATCAATACATCTGGAGTATTGTTGGGCATTTGACGCAATCGAGCAGTTCCATCCACATCAAGGCTTTCAGTGGGAGTTACGATTCCTGAAATACCCACACCTCCACCTGCACCTCCAGGGCCTGCAAAAAGCACATCTCCTGTTGAGCCAAAACCAACTTTGAATGAATCCTCTATATCGTTCACACCAGCACCAAGCATGATACTATTATCCTCATTTGCAATTGCCTGGTAGCCCATTGCGATTGAATTCCAACCTAAGCTCTCAGATTGAAAACCTTGGGCAAGACTTGCGAGACCTCCAACTGTGCAACTCTGCCCCAAAGCAACACCAGCCTGATGAAGTACAAAATTATTTAGGCCAAGGGCAATTCCCGCATCCCCTTCATTATAATTTGCTCGGCCGGCAGAGAATGCATCAATTCCCTGTCTTCCAGCCGCCATTGCATCGGCAAAAGTATTATTACTTCCGAATGCTGCTGCGCTTAGGGTTGTGACATTGTTGTTGCGACCTGCTGCGAATGAGTTTTCGCCTGCCGCGGTATTCTGGCTTCCAAAAGCAGCAGAATTCTCCCCAACAAATGCAGAGTCCCACTCGGATCCGATTGCAAATCCGGCCCGTATAGCTCCAACATCCGGTATCCACATTAACCTTGTGCCCGCTCCTAAATCAGGATTGGTGCCGATGGTGCCGGTAGAGAGAATACCGCCGTTCTGCACGTGAAAACGCATTTGAGGCGTGGTGGTGTTGAGG
>SKUL01000224.1 GCA_007129985.1 Flavobacteriales bacterium | reverse complement strand
TGAAAGATGGCCAGGCTTCCGGGCGTGAGGTGGCTTTTGAATCCATCACGATGTTGACGATAGGTCGAGGCGTTCAAAGGAGTGTACTTCATTTTTCAATAGTTTTGCGCTCCGGCAAATATAGCGGATTGCGTCGCCCGCGTGGGTTTTGTTATTTAGACGCTTTCTAAATACGAGTGTGAACTGGTTACCTTTCGCACATAATTTAGCTTTGCCTTGTTATTGACCTGTAAACTCGATTGCAAACATGAGCACCCAAGGAATTTTGAGTACATCCATCGCACGGAAGATTCTGATGGCACTTACCGGCCTGTTTTTGTCTGTGTTTCTGATTGTGCACCTGGCAGGAAACCTGCAGCTTATACCGGGTTTGGGAACCAAAGAGGGTTTCAACGAATACGCTGTATTCATGACCACTTTCCCGCTGATTAAAATTGCTTCATACGGCTTGTATGCAACCATATTGGGGCACGCTCTTTTGGGCTTGATGCTGACCATGCAAAACCGCAAGGCCCGTCCGCAGAAATACGCCTACGAAAAACCCGACCGCAACAGCAATTGGGCTTCGCGCAATATGGGCCTTCTCGGTACGGTGATTTTCGTTTTTATCGTTTTGCACATGCGCAGCTTCTGGTTTGAGTATCACTGGGGCGAATTGCCCAACGATGCCAACGGAAACCGCGATTTGTACACGCTCACTGTTACAGCTTTTCACCAGTGGTGGTACACGGCCATCTACGTTGTTGCGATGATTGCACTGGCATTTCACCTGCTTCACGGATTTCAATCGGCTTTTCAATCCATGGGATGGAATCACCATAAATATACCCCCATCGTGAAAAAAGTGGGCGCTGTATTCAGCGTCGCCGTGTGCGCAGGTTTTGCTTTTATCGCTGTGATTAATTTCCTCGTCCAGTCCTAAAAAATTTCAATATCCATGTCCGAACTGAACGCTAAAATACCCGAAGGTCCTATTGACAATAAGTGGACGTCTCACAAAAACAGTGTGCGACTGGTAAACCCTGCCAACAAGCGTCTGATTGACGTAATCGTGGTGGGAACAGGTCTTGCCGGAGCATCTGCAGCGGCATCGCTGGCAGAAATGGGCTACAAAGTGAAGGCTTTCTGCTTTCAGGACAGTCCGCGGCGGGCGCACTCCATTGCTGCGCAGGGAGGAATCAACGCGGCCAAAAACTACCAAAACGACGGCGACAGCGTGTACCGTCTTTTTTACGATACAGTAAAAGGTGGTGACTACCGCTCTCGTGAAGCCAACGTGCATCGCCTTGCCGAAGTATCGGCCAATATCATTGACCAGTGCGTGGCGCAGGGGGTTCCGTTTGCCCGCGAATACGGCGGATTGCTCGACAACCGCTCCTTTGGTGGTGTGCAGGTATCGCGAACCTTTTACGCCAAAGGTCAAACAGGTCAACAACTGCTGCTGGGAGCCTATTCGGCGTTGTCGCGTCAGATTGGAAAGGGTCAGGTTGAAATGTACAACCGCCACGAGATGCTCGACCTCGTAATCGTGGGCGGAAAAGCACGCGGTATCATTGCCCGCAACCTGATTACCGGCGAAATTGAGCGCCACTCGGCTCACGCTGTACTTCTGTGCACCGGAGGTTACGGAAACGTTTTCTTCCTCTCCACCAACGCAATGGGAAGCAACGTAACGGCAGCGTGGAAGGCCCACAAACGCGGAGCTTATTTTGCCAACCCCTGCTACACCCAGATTCACCCAACCTGTATTCCTGTTTCGGGAAGCTATCAGTCGAAGCTCACGCTTATGTCTGAGTCGCTCAGAAACGACGGCCGTATTTGGGTGCCCAAAAAGAAAGAAGACGCGGAAGCCATACGTAAAGGCACCAAAAGTCCGCTTGATATTCCTGACGAAGACCGCGATTTTTACCTGGAGCGACGATACCCGTCTTTCGGAAACCTCGTGCCGCGCGATGTGGCCTCACGTGCTGCCAAGGAGCGCTGCGACGCCGGTTTTGGAGTGAATGCCACCGGCGAGGCTGTTTACCTCGATTTCTCGTACTCCATCATGCGCTACGGCGAAGAGCAGGCGCGTGTTCGACACCTTGACCACAACGACAAAAAATTGGTGCGTGAGCTCGGAGAGCAGGTTGTTGCCGCCAAGTACGGAAACCTGTTTCAGATGTACGAGAAAATCACCGACGACAACCCCTACAAGGTTCCGATGAAAATCTACCCCGCAGTTCACTACACCATGGGCGGCATCTGGGTGGATTACAACCTAATGACGACTGTTCCCGGTTGCTACGCGCTGGGAGAAGCCAATTTCAGCGACCACGGAGCCAACCGCCTCGGAGCTTCGGCACTGATGCAGGGATTGGCCGACGGATATTTTGTGATTCCCTTCACCATTGGTGAATACCTCGCTGACGATATCCGCACCGGAAAAATCTCTACCGACCTGCCTGAGTTCGAAGCGGCCGAAAAAGAGGTGAAAGACCGCATTGAGAAGCTCTTGAACAACAGAGGCACCAAGACTGTTGATTATTTCCACCGCAAGCTCGGACGAATTATGTGGGATGAGTGCGGAATGGCGCGCAACGCCGAAGGTTTGAAAAAAGCCATTGAAGAAATCCGCGCTCTACGCGAAGAATTTTGGCGCGAAGTGCGTGTTCCCGGCGATGCCAACGAACTCAACCCCGAGCTCGAAAAAGCTGGCCGCGTGGCAGATTTCCTTGAACTGGGAGAGCTGATGTGCAAAGATGCCCTTGAACGAAATGAGTCCTGCGGAGGTCACTTCCGCGAGGAGTCGCAAACCGAAGAAGGTGAAGCCCTGCGAAACGACGAGCATTACGCTTACGTGGCTGCATGGGAGTACACCGGCGACCCGAAAGACGCTCGTTTGCACAAGGAAGCCCTGGTTTACGAGAATGTGAAAATGACCCAAAGAAGCTATAAATAACCCCGGATACCATGAATCTAACGCTGAAAATCTGGAGACAAAAGAACAAGAACGACAAAGGCAGGATGGAAACCTACCAGGTGAAGGACGTTTCGCCCGACCAGTCGTTTCTCGAAATGCTTGATGT
>SKUL01000087.1 GCA_007129985.1 Flavobacteriales bacterium | reverse complement strand
GCATCATTACCAAAGACAAAAATACCCTGCCAGGGGCCGCTTTGGTTCTGCATAAAGAATCCATCGCCAGATAGAACAGCAGTTACTATCCCGCCGGTGCTCACAACCTGACCAACCAGGGGAGATGCTCCTGCAGGGTCCTCAGTAAACTGAATATCGAAAATGGAGTATGAGTCAATTGTGGGCTCGCCAATAACTGCTCTGTCTATTTGCACGTGAGCCGGCTCTGAAGTGTTTCGAACAGAAAAGATGAACTCGGCCTCATCAGTGTCAACCTCAACTGTAACTACCTGGCTGTATTCTGTCCACTCAGGGGTGAGGACAACATAGTTGTTATAAGGTGCGTAGCCAAATCCGGTTTCACGACCGTCGTACAGACCGGTGCGTACTTCACCCGAGCCACGGGCCCAGAAAGTAATTTCATACACATCACCTGCTTGTACGGTTTGTGGCTGCGAAGAAAATCGCTGATGGCCGCTCTGTTCACGGATAAGCTGTACGGCTGACTCTCCAAAGCCTCCGTCATTATCTACCTCATTGATTCCTGCATTGGGAAGGTTGGTTCGCTGACCTTTCCAACCCACAGGGTCGCCGTTTTCCCATTCGCTAAAGTCGCTGTCAATGAGCTGGCCAAACGCGAGCGAGGCAAATAAGGCACTGATTAAAAGTAAAGTAAAATGTTTCATGTTATTTGGTTTTTGAAAGGTTATTGAATGTTGATGTCGTCAATGTCGATGGTAGTGGTTTGTTCTCCAACAGAGTAGTAACGAAAACCCACATGATAGGTGCCATCGTAGCCTTGTGGCAGATAAGGGGTAAGATTGATGGTGCCGCTGGGTATCCATTGGTAGTTTCCGCTCGAACTAGTTGGTTTTGTGAAATTAGTAATTTCTGTCCAGTTCGCATCACCAATTTCGCAACCGTCGTAATCGGTAGAGATAAATACGCGGAACGGATCATCGGAGCTGTGTGTCCAGAAAGCCTGTGCCGAGCTGAAGTACATGGCCGGGCCGGCAGATGTCTGAACAGGTGGGGTAATGAACCATATCTCTGTGGGTGGAACCGAAACACCCTGCCCGGCAAAGCCTGTAGCTCTCAGGTACTTTTGACCTGTTTGCGTAGAAATCCTACCTCTCCAAAACCGGTTGCCCTGCTCGTTAATGTTGAGCCATTGTGGGTTGAGGTAGTCGGTGTTGTCATTCATCACATCGCTGAAATCCTGAGCAACGCCTTGTACCGGGCTTACGTTATAGTCGCATTCTCCGCCTCCACTGCTTCCGTCGCAACGCTCACCGTTGAGATTCACCTCAGACGCACGCCGAATAAACAATTGCATGTCATTATTGAACTGCCCCACCACTGCGATAAGAGAACCATTCCCTCCGGGAACCTGCTGATTGGCGAAATTGGCAAAGCCACTGGTGCGGACAATAATGGAATTGCCGTTGCAATCGGTTAGTATCCTGTTTTGTGAGCTTTGGTTAATCGCATCAGCGTAGGTCTGACCCAGCTCGCTGGCTGCAAACTCAACGTTCTCTAGCCGGATTAACTTGGCCTGCGTTTGAGGGGTTATGTCGCTCAAAGCTAGAGTTGTTGGTTGTCTGAATCGCTGCGTTGCCTGCTTGATGATATTGTTGTCTACACTTACTGAGTCCAACTGCATCATGCCCTGAAACACGCTCAACACGGTACCGGGTAAGTACACCCGAACAGAGTCTCCTTCGTACAAACCGCCTGGGTTGTTGAGGCGAAGCACGATGGCTCCGGTAGCATCCTCGATATGAATGTTTCGATACAGGTTGCCGCTCGCTTCATCGGCTGTAACAGTTGCGTAAACGGAGAAGTCCGTATCAAATCGTACAGATTCTCCCTGATGTAAAGACCGCAGAGAGTCGATGGTTAGAATCTGCCCAATTGGAATAATGCGCTCAGGTGGAGAATCATACTCACGCTTGCACGAGGAGGTTGCCAGGATGGTTATTCCTGCCAATGCAACCAAAACTGTTTGAAAAATACCTTTCATATTGCTTAAAATCTAAATGAAACCATGGCAAAAAACGTACGTCCGAAGAGGTAGCTCAGGCGCGGCGGAAACCGGTCAATGTTGGTGCGGTCATAGCGCAACTGCTCAAAGCCCCCAACTGCAAACGATTGATTATTTAGCACGTTGGTTACATTCACGTTAAAATTAACAAAATACTTTCTCTTTACCCTCCACGACTTTCCGGCGTAGATGTCAACCGTAAAATTGTCGTCCAGCCTTGTTTGCTCCAATAGCTCATTCCACTGCGGGTCATCGGTCACAAAATTACCCAAAGCCTCTTCGGTTCTTCGGTCCGGATTGGGGTCGAGGTAAATGTGCGCGAAGTAATTGGCGTTGAAACCCGCGAACCAATACTTTGGGGAATTGTAGCGCAGTCCCATAGAAGCAGCAGTTTGTGGCATTCCGCCGATGCGGAAATTTTTCAGGTATACCCGACGGTCCGTTGCCAGTACTTCAGGGGCATTATCGCGGGTAATTTGTGCGGTAGGTCTCGAGTTCCAAAGAAACTGACCTCCCGCAAAAACACCGTTAAACTCTACTGTCGGAGTAACGTTGGCTCGCACACCTATTTCTGTTCCCATGTGTAGGTGGTCAACTCCGGTCATACTGTAGTTCACAAAAGTGCGGAGCTCGTCATGCCAGAAACTGCGCGACCATACCTGGTCGTTGATTTCGGTATAGTACACAGTTGCCCGAATCTTAAGCTTGGGGTATCGCATGTGGTAGCTGAAGTCTCCTCCCGTCAGGCTCTCATTGGTGAGACCCGGAATCACTTCATGTCGCGTACGGGGAGAGAGATAGGAAAATCTTGGGGCCGGAGGACGGGTTTGGTGCATTACATTGGCCGTTAAATAGTGACGGCCGGTGATGCGGTATTCAGCTCCAGCTTTGATACCATAGTGTAAAAAACTCTGCACATCTGAATCTCCAAAAGACTCATCCGGGAAGCGACCGTTGCGCATCCGGCTGTGGCGCCAGAACGAAGTGTTTGAGAGGTCTCCTCCGATGTAAAACTCCCACTTACGCAAGCTG
>SKUL01000230.1 GCA_007129985.1 Flavobacteriales bacterium | reverse complement strand
GCTGAGGGTGAGGGCTTCATCATCCCGGGTTTTTACGACCTCTCCAACACACCGTTGCAAAACCAGTTTGTGGATGACTTCATTCAACGCGAGCGAGCGGTTGGTCTGTACGGTGATTTAAACCTGAGTTTCTGGAACTGGCTTTACCTGCACTTCACCGGACGAAACGACTGGTTGAGCAATCTTCCCGAGAACCGCAACTCTTTCTTTTACCCCAGTACAGCGGTAGGTCTTGTGTTTACGGACATGCTCGATATGCAAAGCTCGGTGCTTCCCTACGGAAAGCTACGTGCTTCATACTCCAACGTGGGTAACGGCGCCCCCATTATATATGGTACCAATCCCAACATGACTTTTGTGGGAACCAACGACGGTCAGGGTTTACTTTCATTTTACCCCGATGCGATGATTGGCAACGTATTCCTCATCCCCCAAAACACCACCACGTGGGAAATTGGAACCGACCTGCGACTTTTCCAGAACCGAATTGGTGTTGACCTTACTTACTTCAACGCCATCACCACGGACCAGATTGAACTGATGTCACTGCCGCCATCTTCCGGATTCAGCAGCCAGTTGCAAAACATTGGAAAAGTGGTGAACCAGGGTATTGAGCTACTTCTTACCTTGCAGGTTCTCGAATCCAACTCGCCCAAAAAACTCGGATGGGAGTCAACCATCAATTTTACCCGTCTGCGAAACATGGTTGAAGAGTTGACCGAGACCATTGACTTCGTGACCCTCACCACCTCAGGTTTGGAGTCTACGTCGTCTATCATGGCTGCCGGAAATCCCTTTGGCGCTTTTTATGGCTCGGCCTGGGCCCGCGATGACAACGGAAACATTTTGGTGGACGACAACGGCTACCCGATTGTAGATGGCCAGCGCCAGATTATCGGCGACCCCAACCCAAAATTCACCGCAGGTTGGCGAAACACCTTCAGCTACCGAAACTTTGACCTTACCTTTTTGCTCGACATACGTGTTGGGGGAGATATGTACAACGGTACGAGGGGTGTGATGAACTTCCACGGAACCCATGCGGACACCGATGCCCGCGAAGATTTTATCGTGTGGGACGGAGTGGTGGCCAGTACCGGCGAAGTAAATACGCAGGAAATCAAGCTCGACCAGGATTTTTACAGCCGTTACGGATTGGTGGGTGTAAGCGAGTACAATGTGGAGCGCGATATCAACTGGTTCCGGATGCGCGATGTGAGTTTGGCCTATCGTTTTCCGCGGCAGTTCATGAAGAAATTGCCCGTACGCGATATCAGCCTGGCCATTACTGCCCGCAACCTGTTTTTAATTACCAACTACACCGGAATTGACCCTGAAACCTCGCTGTCGGGCGCGGCCAACTCCTTTGGTCGCGATTACTTCAACAACCCCAATACGCGCAGTTTCGGGTTTAACCTCAAAGTAACCATCTAAGCCATGAAAAAATTTGTTCTCATACCCGTTTTGATGCTGTTGGTTCTTTGGAGCTGTAAGCTCAACGAAATCAACGACAATCCTAATATTCCCAGTGCGGTTCCGCTCGAGACCCTTATGCCACCTGTGAGCACAGCCATGGCCAACGCATATGCCGGAAGGGTGTATCGCTATTCCAACATTTTCACCAACCACATGGAGGGGATAAGTAACCAGGAGCTACAAACCGACCGCTACAATGTGGATGAAGGATTTGTGGGCAGAGTCTGGAGCGATATCTACGGAAAGGCCATGATTAACCTTCGGGTGATTATTGAGCAGAGCACCGCCGAAGATTCACCGCACTACCGCGGAGTGGCCAAAATTCTGATGGCTAATTGCCTCGGTACCATGACCTCAATGTTTGGCGATGTACCCTACACGGAGGCCTTGAATGTGAACGAGTTTCCCAATCCGGCTTACGACCAGCAGGAGGAAATTTACGCCACTATTCAGCAATTATTGCAAGAGGGAATCGAAGACATTGATGCCGCCGAAAGTGTGCGCTCGCCCGGAAGCGACGACCTGCTTTATTTCGGTAACCTCACCCAATGGAAGAAGGCTGCCTACGTGCTTCGGGCGCGCTACCACATGCACCTTACCAAGCGCAATCCCGGTGCAGCTGATGCAGCACTTTCCTACCTGAGCATGGGCTTTACCAATTCGGGAGACGACCTCAAGTACAAGCCGCTCGGGATCAGCGCAGATATGAACGGTATCTACGCCTTCTTCGCCGATTCGCCCAACATGAAAATTGACCCCGATTTTGAGGATTTGGTGAATGACCTGAACGACCCCCGTGTGAGTTCCCTTTTCTCTGTTATACCTTTTACAGGCGGGCAGAAAAAGCCGGGTCCATACTTTTCTTCGCAGGGTTCGCATGTGCCGCTTATCTCCTATGCTGAGCAGCTTTTTCTGCTGGCTGAGTGCCACGTTCGCCTCGGTAACACCGGTCAGGCGCAAAGCTTTTTGCAGGATGCGATTCGCGAGAGCTGCGAATTAATCGGGCAGGGCACCATTAGCAACGACGATATCAACACCTATGTGGATGTGCAGGGTGTACTCACCGGAAACCTCGAAGGCGACCTTGAGCGCGTTATCACCCAAAAGTATATCGCTCTGTTCACCCAATTGGAGCCGTGGACGGATTTCCGCAGAACGGGTTACCCTGAGCTGACTCCCAACGACCCGGGTGTTTCGGGTATCAACCCCAACGGCGAAATACCCCGCCGCCTGATTTACCCGCAAGACGAGAGGCTGTTTAACAGCAGTGTGCCCATGCCTATTCCGAACATGCAACAAAGATTCTGGTGGGACGAATAGCCTCCAACATCTTGATACTTGCATGCGCTCTGGGCGTGGCGGCTTGCGATGCTTCCAAAGAGAGTTCGCAAGAGCCTGCCGTGGATGCTCAGCATTCATCTCGTGGAACGCTGTTTATAATTGGCGGCGGCCCAAGACCACCTGAATTGACGTCGGCATTAGGTGAGCTGGTTGACGACGGAGCTTCTGTTGCTGTAGTGACCCTCGCCAGCAGTGAGCCCGACAGTGCTTGGTGGTACATCAACCGCGATTTGCAGGCGGCAGGATTGCGCTCAACCTG
>SKUL01000086.1 GCA_007129985.1 Flavobacteriales bacterium | reverse complement strand
GGCATTATTGCCAATGATTGGTACATGCGCGATGAGGGTCGCACGATGTATTGCTCCGAAGACAGGTCGGTGCGCTCGGTGGGGCAACAAACGCCCAAAGGTCAGATGTCGCCGCGCAACATGATAGCCACCACCGTTACCGATGAACTGAAACTTCACAGTGGCGGAAGGTCAAAAACCATTGCAATCTCGCTGAAAGACCGCGGGGCAACCCTTCCGGGAGGTAATACTGCCCATGCCGCCTACTGGATGACCGACAAGTGGATTACCAGCTCTTTTTACATGGATTCGTTGCCGCAATGGGTGCAGGATTTCAACGAAAAGTTGATGGACTTTGTGCCCGATGTCTGGGAGCCACTCAAACCGATTGAAGCTTATGTGGAGAGCGCCCCCGACGACAACCCGTGGGAGCATACTTTTCGCGGCAAAGACAAACCGATTTTTCCATACCCGCTTAAGGAACTCATGGCTGAAAACGGTGGCATGAATATGATTAAGTCCACTCCTTTCGGAAACACCATCACCACAGCCCTGGCCCGTGAAGCCATTCTCAACGAGCAGCTCGGAAAAGGTGAAGTCACCGATTTCCTCACGGTGAGTTATTCATCACCCGATTACCTGGGGCATATGCTCGGGCCGCAAGCCGTGGAAATTCAGGACAATTACATGCGATTTGATTTGGAATTGGCAGAATTCCTCACTTTTCTGGACGAAGAATACGGAGCGGGCAATTACCTGCTTTTTATGACGGCCGACCACGGCGGCGGGTGGGTGCCCGCTCATTTGAAGGAACTTGGAGTACCGGCCGGTTACATCTCCGGAAAACTCATTCTCAGCGCTGCCCGGGAACACATCACCGAGCGCTTCGGCATCAAAAATGCCATTGACAACTACAGCAATGAGCAGTTCTTTCTGAATCTCGGAGCCATTGAAACCAGCGGACACAGTGCAGCGCAAATAGCCCGCGAGTTGGCTGATTTTGTGCTGCGTTTCGAAGGTGTGGCAGAGGCTTATACGGCCTGGGATTTTCGCACGCATGAATACACGCAGGGCATTGTTCACCTTATTCAGAACGGGTACAACCACAAGCGCTCCGGCGATGTGATGCTCATCACCGAACCCGCGTGGATGGAATACGGCTCCAAAGGAACCACGCACGGCTCACCGTGGAATTACGACACCCACGTACCGGCGCTGTTTTTTGGATGGGGCGTAAAACCCGGCTACACCGACGAGCGGCTTTCCATTACCGACATTGCCCCTACCGTTTCGTCTCTGCTGCGGATTTCATTTCCCAACGCCGCTACCGGCAAACCTATTCGGGCAATTACGGAGGAGTAGGGATGGTGGCTTACCGCTCTTGTATGCCTGCAATCTCATTATCTGGCACAAGCCAGCCTGCGCCAGTTGAAGGGCGGCCTTATTCGTTATCTACAAAAACTCCAATTTGACAGTTGAAGTCTGATGCGCCATTAACCGAATATAAGTCAATACCCAACTCATTGTCCATTTTGTATAGCTCTTTCTCCAATTTGAAGTTTATGCGTTTCACGACAAATTTTTCACCCTCGAACTCAAGCGTGTCTCCAATTTCAATGAATTGGGATTCATCCACAGTTTGTTTATCAATCCTCAATAAATCCAATGCTTCACGGTTGTAGAAATAAGCTACCGTTGCTCCTCGCACATGTTTAAGTAAAATTCCCCCCCCTGGCGCAAGCGTCCGCTTGTGCCCGTCTTTTGGAACGGGATATTGATGTTAAAATATTTATATTGTGCCAAATATGAGCACCAAGTACAAATTCCGAAATCAGGAAGTTCCACACTTCGTCACTTTTGCCGTTGTTCATTGGATTGATGTTTTTGTCCGAAACACATACAGGGACATTTTAATTGACAGCATTGCTCACTGTCAGCGCGAAAAGGGATTAATTGTCTATGCGTGGTGCATTATGACCAGCCATGTACACATGATTATCGGCACCCAAGCCAAACCCATGCAAGATATTCTGCGCGACATGAAAAGCTATACTTCCCGGCAACTTAAATTGGCCATTTCACAAAACCCACAGGAAAGCAGGAAAGAATGGATACTAGCGCTCATGCAACGAGCGGGTGAACAAAATGGCAATAATCGAGATTTTCAATTTTGGCAACAGGACAACCATCCCATAGAATTAAGTTCCAACGAGATGCTTGACCAACGTTTGGATTATATTCACAACAATCCGGTTGAGGCGGGTTTTGTCATTCATCCTGAAGAATATCCTTACAGCAGTGCACGGGACTATTCGGGAGAAAAAGGATATCTTGACGTCATTTTAATAGAATGAATATTGGATATTTTGCTTTTTAAACGTTTCAATATGAGGGTGGCACAAGCGGACGCTTGCGCCAGTTTAAGGTTTTGCTTTTTAAAAGATTAGAAAAGAAGATGGCACATGCTAACGCCTGCCTGCGGCATGCAGGTTTTCGCCAGTTGAGTTCATAAACGTTTCAAAATGAAAATGGCACAAGCGGACGCTTGCGCCAGTTGAAGCGGACGCTTGCGCCAGTTGAAAACTCAACCAAGCCAATCCCTTCGCATGGAGAAATGCCAACCCGCAACCTTCACCGCCACTCCCCGCTCTTTTACACTTTTTATGCACCCCCTGCATCGCTGAGAAAGCCACCTGATGTTACTTTGTACTGTCAGACTCGCTTCAAATGCGTCGTCTGATGACGGCACCCTGAACTAAAGCCGGGATAAAACCGTTTTTTTGTACCATGACTGCTCTTCACACATTCGTCCCCAAGAGGCTTTTCGCGCCCCTGCTGATAGGGTTGTGTGTGTTGCTGTTTGGTGAGGTGCAGGGCCAATACTCCGTGTATTACGCCAGCTACCAGGACAGTGAACGAAACCGCGAGGTGAAGGCTGATGTGTTTTACCCTGCAACGGGGCTCGGGGCAAACGCACCTCTCCGCGACGGCCCACATCCCGTAGTGATTGTGGCCCATGCCATGGGTGTGCCGGTGTATTTTTACTCTTACCTCGTGCGGAAATTTTGCAACGAGGGTTTTGTGGTTGTGCTGCCCAAAACGGAAATGAGTCTCAGCGCCGATT
>SKUL01000189.1 GCA_007129985.1 Flavobacteriales bacterium | reverse complement strand
CTAAGGGCAATGAGGTGTTTGTGGCTTCTCGTCGGCGTTTTATCACAAAATCGGCGCTCGCTGCGCTGGGAACCGTCATAGGTAGTCCAATCGTGTTCGGTCGTTTTCTGCCGGAGGGGGTAATCCCCGTGGTAATTGACCCGGAATTTGGTAATGACATACTCAGCGGCAAGCACCCCGACATGATTGTGCGGAATAAGCGCCCGTGGAACATTGAATCTCCCGTGCATTTATTGGACGATGCAGTTACTCCTGCCGATAAAATGTACGTCCGGAACAACGGTAACCTGCCCGAAAACCCGGATGCTTCCACCTGGGAGCTGGTTATTGACGGAGAGGCTGTTCAAAGCCCGAAAACTTTTTCGCTGGCGGAACTCAAGAACAAATTCAAACACTACAGTTACCAAACGGTATTGGAGTGCGGCGGAAATACCCGCGCTGAATACAGTCCCGGTACCAAGGGAATCCAATGGGGATACGGCGCGGTGAGTTGTGCGCGCTGGACCGGCGTGCGACTGAAGGATGTGCTGAACGATGTGGGTGTCTCGTCGAATGCAGTTTACATAGGCTACTATGGAAAAGATACCCATGTGAGCGGAGACCCTAACAAAGTGGTAATCTCCCGCGGAGTGCCCATAGAAAAAGCCACGGAAGATGAAATCCTGCTCGCTTTTCAGATGAACGGAAAAGACATTCCCCTTGCACATGGTTATCCGTTGCGGCTTGTTGTTGGCGGTTATCCCGCATCCGTTTCGGGTAAATGGGTGCATCGCATAGCGGTGAGAGACCGCGTGCACGACGGCCCAAAAATGGAATCGCCCACTTATCGTGTGCCCTGCAACCCTGTAGCGCCGGGCGAGACCGTGCCGGATGAGGATATGTGCATCATTCAAAAGATGCCGGTGAAGTCCATCATTACCTACCCCAAAACGGGTGCGATTGTAAAACCCGGACAGCAGTTTGAGGTGCGCGGACACGCCTGGGCGGGCGACAGAAGCATACAGGAAATGCATATTTCGGTTGATTTTGGCGCAACGTGGCAAACATGTAATCTGAAGCCTGCCCCCAATCGCAACGCGTGGCAACAATTTTCTACGCAAGTGAAGCTGGAGAAACAAGGTTATTACGAAATCTGGGCGCGCGCTACTGACGATGAAGGTGTTTCGCAGCCTATGGTGCAGCCCGGTTGGAATCCCAGAGGATACATCAACAATGCAACCCATCGCATTGCATTAAAAGTGAGCTAGGTGGCTGCCGACCGTCATACACGAAATATCATGTGGATGATGGCGCTGGTGTCAATTCTCGCCACGGTTGTGGCTCTGACCGGCGAGCCTCCCAAAGAACCTAAACGCGCTCAAGTTCAAAAGGAGCCCCTGCCTTTTGACGATGATGTGGTGGACGGAATCCACCTACCCACAGGTCTACGTGCCATCAAAAACTACGAACTGGCCATTCAGCATTGTACGGCCTGCCACGGTACGGAACTCATAACAAACACCAAACTCAGTCAAAAAGACTGGTTAGAAACCATCCGATGGATGCAGAAAAAGCAAAATCTCTGGGAGCTGAGCAAGGATGAAAAACCGCTTATCGCTTATCTGGCTGCCGCCTACGGGCAGGATACAACCCAAGGTAGGCGTCGAACCCTCGAAATTGCCGAAAGCGATTGGTACGTGCTTGAATAGGTAAGCCCCTGCATTCACTACCAACCAAGCCCTTGAATGATATCGTCATCTACCTCCTCGGGTAGGGTTACGCGCAAGAGCGGTTCCTGTTGCATGGCGCGGCGAATGGCAAAGACAGCTTCCTTGTTTCTAGCCCAACTGCGACGGGCAATGCCGTTGTTGACGTCCCAGTGAAGCATGCTGTGTAAACGGCGGTCGGCATCGGCGCTGCCATCCAGCATCATGCCAAAACCTCCGTTGATTACCTCGCCCCAGCCTACGCCGCCACCGTTGTGAATGCTCACCCAGGTAGCTCCGCGGAAAGAGTCGCCGATAACGTTGTGGATGGCCATGTCGGCCGTGAATTGCGAGCCATCGTAAATGTTGCTGGTCTCGCGGTAAGGCGAATCTGTTCCCGACACATCGTGGTGATCGCGGCCCAGAACCACGGGGCCTTTGATGGTTCCGTTGGCAATGGCGCGGTTAAAGGCAGCGGCAATGCGCATACGTCCTTCGGCGTCGGCGTAGAGGATGCGCGCCTGCGAGCCCACCACCATTTTGTTTTTTCCGGCCTCTTTAATCCAGAGGATGTTATCGGCCATTTGTTGCTGAATTTCAGGCGGGGCGCTTTGGGCCATTTCTTCGAGTACCTCGCGTGCAATGCGGTCTGTGGTCTCAAGGTCTTCGGGCAGGCCGGAAGTACACACCCATCGGAAAGGGCCGAAACCATAATCGAAGCACATGGGGCCCAAAATATCCTGCACGTAGCTGGGGTAGCGAAAGGTTCCGTCGTCGTTCATCACATCGGCACCTGCGCGGCTCGATTCAAGCAAAAAGGCATTGCCGTAATCAAAGAAATACATGCCGCGACTGCTCAGTGTGTTCACTGCTGCCACATGACGACGCAGGCTTTCCTTCACGCGTTGGGCAAAGCCATCGGGGTCGGCGGCCATCATTCGGTTGGATTCTTCGTATCTCAATCCGGCAGGGTAGTAACCACCTGCCAGGGGATTGTGCAATGAGGTTTGGTCAGAGCCGAGGTCCACGTGGATGTTGCGCCCGGCAATTTTCTCCCACAAGTCCACCACGTTGCCGAGATAGGCGTATGAGCGGCCTTCTTGTTTTTGCTGCGATTCGAGGGCTTTGTCGAGCAAGATATCGAGGTCTTCAACCACCTCGTCCACCCAACCCTGCTCGTGGCGTTTCCACGCGGCTTTTGGGTTGATTTCGGCTGTGATGCTCACCACGCCAGCTATGTTTCCTGCTTTGGGTTGGGCTCCCGACATGCCGCCAAGGCCCGCGGTAACAAAGAGTTTTCCCTTGAGCGATTCGCCGGGCTTCACAATTTTGCGGATAGCGTTCAGCACGGTAATGGTGGTGCCGTGCACAATGCCCTGCGGACCGATATACATGTACGAGCCGGCCGTCATTTGTCCGT
>SKUL01000311.1 GCA_007129985.1 Flavobacteriales bacterium | reverse complement strand
TGGGGTTCGAGTTTGAGGTCCAGTTCAAAAGACTCGATGGAGTATTGCTCTACACGCGCCAGCAATGCTAATTTGGGGCTGAGGGTTTTAAGGTGAGCGTAAACTGTAGTGTAGCCGTTCGGGTGGTCAATATAAAGTGCATTTCCGTAGCCATAGGGCGAAATGCGGATTCGCGACACATATCCCTCGGCCGCAGCTACTACGTTCAATCCTTCCACCCCCTGGGTCTTGATATCTATGCCCGAGTGAAAATGATTCTTTCTCAATTCTGCAAAATTCCCCGAGAGAAAAAGCGGAATTTCAAGCGGGGCGGAAAAGTAGTCAACCGGCCAGTGGTCGGGCTGTGCATTGACGCGCAATGACCAAAAAAAAGCCCCGAGTAACAGGGCTGTCATGACTGCCAAATGACTAAACGGTATCTTGAACATGCGTGAGCAAAAGTAAGTGTTGCCGTGGGTCGCCAACCTCGGGGTTTACACAGATTTCAACAAAAGCGGGTGCAAATGTTGTGCCTGATGATTGAATCTGATGTTGGTCAAGTGGCTTCACTGTGCTACCTTTGTGCTCGAATCGATCAGGTGAAAAACTAACATGTCGCAATTGCTTGATAAACTTTCTGATTTGAGCCAACTGGTTGATAAAATCGGAAAGCGTTTGGCTGATTTGGAAGCGGAGAACGATGCCCTCAGGGCGGACTTGAAATCCAAAGAGATTGCCGTACAAAGCATGCAGGCAGAGGTTGATAACCTGAAAGAACAACACAAGTTAATGACGCTGACCTCGTCGTTGCCCAAAGGTGAACATCGCAAAGATGTAAAGCTCAAAATCAACGACATGGTAAGAGAGATTGACAAGTGCATTGCTTTGTTGAATACGTAGGATTATCCAGATGAGCGAGTTATCTATACGGGTTAGTATTGCCGGCAGGGTTTACCCTCTTACTGTTGAGCAGCAGGAGGAAGAAATTGTGCGGAAAGCTGCCAAGTATATTGATCAGAAAATTAACGAACTCAAGAACCAATACGCTGTTAATGACATCCAGGACTACCTCGCGATGGTAGCTTTGGAGATGTCGGCCAAACTACAAGAACCACCACCAACATCCGACGCGGAGATGGAGGAACAGGTTGAAGTGTTGCGGAAAAAACTGGAATCCTGCCTGAAATAAGCGTTGCATTTGCTCTTCTCCTTCCAGAGGTCCTAACCTAAAGGAAGAAGAAAATGGGAGAAATGACCTATGCCGTAATCGGACTGTTTGCCGGAGTTTTAGCCGGTGGACTTGTCGTCTACCTCGTGCTGAATGGTTTGCTGAAACGGCGCAACGAAGAGGTTATCAAGGAGGCTGAAAAAGAGGCCGAGCAAATCAAGAAAGACCGCATTCTGCAAGCCAAAGAGAAGTTCCTGCAGTTGAAGGCTGAGCACGAGAAAATGATTAATGAACGCAACCAAAAGTTGCAACAGTCTGAAAACAAGTACAAACAGCGCGAATCGCAGCTGAACAAAAAGACCGAGGAAGTTAATCGGCTGACCAAAGATTTGGAGCGCAAACGCAGCAACCTCGATCAGCAGCTCGAAATCGTGAACAAAAAGCAGGAGGAGTTGCGGAAAGAGCATCAACGTCAGGTGGAGGCACTTGAAAAGCTCTCGGGCTACTCTGCCGAAGAAGCCAAAAATCAATTGGTAGAAGCACTGCGCGATGAGGCCAAAACAGCCGCCATGGCCATGATTAAGGAGATTTCGGATGAAGCGAAACTCACCGCCAATCAGGAAGCTAAGAAGATTGTTATTCAATCTATTCAACGCGTGGCAACGGAGCACGCCATCGAGAATTCAGTGTCGGTTTTCAATATTGAGAACGACGACATAAAAGGCCGAATCATCGGTCGTGAAGGCCGAAATATTCGTGCCATTGAGGCCGCAACCGGAGTAGAGGTTATTGTGGATGACACGCCGGAAGCCATTATCCTGAGTTGTTTTGATCCTGTTCGCCGTGAGATTGCTCGACTTTCGTTGCATCAACTTGTAACCGACGGTCGTATTCACCCTGCCAGAATTGAAGAGGTAGTGAAAAAAGTTACGCGCCAGATTGAGGACGAAATTGTAGAAACCGGCAAGCGCACTTGTATTGACCTGGGAATCCATGGTCTTCACGCGGAGCTTGTTCGGATGGTGGGACGAATGAAGTATCGTTCATCCTACGGTCAGAACCTGCTGCAGCACAGCCGTGAGGTTGCCAATCTTTGCGCAACCATGGCTGCTGAACTTGGTCTGAGCACCAAAGCCGCCAAACGTGCAGGTCTGTTGCACGATATTGGAAAAGTACCCGATGACGAGCCGGAATTGCCACACGCCATTTTGGGTATGCGTCTCGCTGAGAAGTATGGAGAGAAACCCGATGTGTGCAACGCCATCGGTGCTCACCACGACGAGGTTGAAATGACGAGCCTTATTTCGCCCATCGTGCAAGTTTGCGATGCTATTTCGGGTGCCCGTCCGGGAGCGCGTCGTGAGGTGGTGGAGGCCTACATTCAGCGATTGAAAAATCTGGAAGACCTTGCGCTCAGCTATCCGGGCGTGACCAAGTCTTTTGCTATTCAGGCGGGTCGTGAGCTGCGCGTAATGGTAGAGTCAGAAAAAGTGACCGACCAGCAGGCTGAGCAGCTTTCCTTTGATATTTCGCAGCGCATCATGAATGAAATGACCTACCCGGGTCAAATCAAGGTGACGGTGATTCGCGAAATGCGCTCTGTGAACTACGCCAAGTAAAACCGGATGAATTTTTCCGGAACACGCATTTTGGTAACGGGTGGAGCAGGATTTATCGGCTCCAATCTTTGTGAGGCGCTCCTTGCTTTAGGTGCAGATGTGCGGTGTTTCGATAATTTCCTCACCGGAAAGCGCTCCAACATAGAGGAGTTTTTAGCGCATCCCAATTTTGAGTTGTTGGAGGGTGATATCCGTAGTCACAAGGATTGTGAGCGTGCGGTTGCAGGTTGCCGTTGGGTGCTTCATCAGGCTGCTTTAGGTTCGGTGCCGCGCTCGGTGGCTGACCCGATTACCACCAATGAAATCAACATCACCGGTTTTCTGAATATGCTGGAGGCGAGCCGGAAAGCAGGGGTTGA
>SKUL01000125.1 GCA_007129985.1 Flavobacteriales bacterium | reverse complement strand
GCCGGAGCGCCTTCATTTCCCGGCGTATTGATATCGGTCATGGGAGCTGCCGGACCCCAATTTTCACCATCCCAGGTGCTGATAAAGAAATCTTCCTGTCCGCGCCGCTGCTCGGGCGAGTTTTTCACCTCGCGCGTAAAAAGCAATTGCCGGCCATCCACTGTTATTGAAGGATAGTACTCTGCCATCCAGGTATTGACACCTTCACCAAGGTTTTGAGGGTCAAAAGGAACCGGATTTTTGATGGCTTCTTCTGCAAATTCGCAGTTTTTTAGTTGACGTTGAGCGCGCTCTTTGATGGGCGGTGATACCTCCCGGTATTTCAGCAACCTCCTGAATTGGCCTGCCGCTGCATTGTAGCGCGACTGGTCCATGTAAAGCATACCAAGGGTGAAATACTTGTTGGGGAAGAAGTCCGGGTTTACATCTACAGCCTGCTCCAACGAAGCAATGGCCTCGTTGATACGCCCAAGTTCAATAAAGACATCGGCCTGAATGAGCCACGCCTCGGCAAACTGTGGGTCGCGCTCAAGAGCGTTGGATGTGCGCAAAATTGCCTGCTCGAACTCTCGCATCTCAAAGAGCTTTGACGCCTCTTCAAAGGCTTTGATGGCCTTTTTATCAGAGCTGGTATAAGTCTGTGCTAAGAGTGAGAAGTGGGCTCCAATTAGAGTGGTGATGAGAAAAATTGTGCGAACAAGCATTTAGGGCAGATTCATGTATTTGTGCGTTTGCAGCGAAATGCGCCAATCGGTATGAATCCTTACAAAATCGGCAATCAGCGGCATCACCGTCTCTTTACGGCTCCACTCCGGTTGCAGAAAAAGTTTGCAATCAGGGGTTACGAGTTGAGCGTGCTCCAGAGCCCATTGCAGGTCGTGCTTGTTGTACACCACCACCTTGAGTTCATGGGCTTGCTGATATATTTCGGGCAAAGGCTTTTTGAATTTCTTGGGAGAGAAACAAATCCAGTGCCACTGTCCGCTCAAAGGATAGGCTCCTGAGGTCTCGAGATGGGTTTGAATACCGCGTTCCGCCAGACCAAGGGTAAGTTCATTCAGGTTATACATGGCAGGTTCTCCTCCGGTTATCACCGCGATAGGAGCACCGCTTTTAATGGTTTGCTCATGCAGCGCATTCACAGCCTGTTGGGGGTGCTTTGATTGATCCCAGCTCTCTTTCACATCGCACCAGGTGCAACCTACATCGCAGCCGCCGAGACGAATAAAAAAAGCGGGAGTGCCACTGTGAAAGCCTTCACCCTGCACAGAGTAAAAAGTTTCCATGATGGGCAGCGTGGCAACGGCCTTTTCCGGGGCTACGACAAGTGGTTCTTGCATGGCGCAAAGGTAGGTATTTAGAGACTGTCCCTAAAGTCCGTTCTCTGCTGAGAGAATCAAATTAGTAAAAGGAGAAAAGATGGTTGAAAAACCGCACGGACGACAGTTTGGAAAAACCCATTAAACATGAGTGGAACTGCCGGACTGGATCGGTAATCCTCTTGTTTTCCGTAGAAAAAACGTGCTATTGCGCGTTGAGGCCCGCCCTGACGAGCCCGAACAGCTTTCCAAATAGAAGACTTTTAGTTCTTCAAACTTCTACGTCCGTGCGGATGTCTTTCAGTAAATTGAGATCGTGCCTTACAAAGGTATCACAGTTTGCCCGAAAAGTAGTCGTTCTTGTCTGCAAAAAGAACGTTAAAGGTGGTCATGCTTCCGTAGGCGCGGGTGATGTATTGCTGGAGTTGGACCTTGTCGTTATCGTCCAGTTTTTCGTGGGAGTTGATGTTTTGCTCAAGCACCCGCAACCTGTCGCGCATCATCACAATCTTGTGAAAGAAGGTTTCGATAGGAACTTCTTTTGATTGCAGCTCCTTGTTTCCCGGCTCCATTACAAGATTACCGCCTTTCCATTTCGCAGCCATTTCAACGGGATATGTAATGGCGTTGGTATCGTTGAGCACCTGACGCAAAGCCTTTCGCACATCGTCGAGACTGAGAGAATTATCGGGTGCATCTGCAGCAGCTTCAATCAGTTTAAGTCCCTGAAAAGAGCGCGCTATTTCCTTATCGCCTTCACCTTTAAAAAACACATTGAAGGTACTCACATTCATACCCACTACGATTCCGGTTCCGAAAACAGGGTGGCTTACACGAGCCCCAATGGTGATTACATCTAAATCCATGAAATACTTGTTTGCTTGTTTGATGCTAAGATACGCAGAGTGGTGCGTGGTGGTTTCGCCAATCAGCGCACAATCACGCGCGTTTCGCCCACAAGCTCGTTGCGTTCGTTGAAAAAGCGCAGATGATACCATCCCGCATGATTGAATATCAATTCCTTTGGGTCATTTACCCAATATACTCTACCCTGACTGTCTGTAATTTGGGTACTTTGGAAATAGGTGTCCGATAGAAGTAATGCACCTCTCGTTACGGGATTGGGGTATACAGTGACAAGAGGTATTTCACGATCAGCCCCGAGGCTCAACAATTCATCGAAGTAGTCATAGACCAGAAAAAAACCCTGGTCAAAATCACCTGTTCCTCCTGCGAGCAGAAATCCCGTTTCGATGGAATTGCGGGCAGCAAATGCAATGTCATTTCCGATTCCAAAATGGTAATAACGCCTGTTGATTTCCTCGCCATCCTCGTTTACAAGTACGGCCATGGCATCTACATTCGCAAAGTCATTTTCCGGGTTTCTTCCATAACCGCCCAGCACAAAAAGCCCTTCACTCACTTCACAAACCGCGAAAGCCGCATCACTGAATGGCGAGCTTTGCACATAAACCTGCACGATGGGCTCTCCGCTACCGCTAAACCGGGCAAAGGTGGGCTCGAAAGCGTCCCAGGTAGGACCGGCAGATTCACCCACCACCACAATATCATTGGATGAAGTAACCAATAAATCGGTACTCCCACCATTGTAGCCATTAAAATCAAAGTACTCCCAATCTTTCACACCATTTGTTGAAAAACGGGCAACATAGATGTTGTACGGGCCATTCTCCACCTGCCTGTCGCCGGCAAGAACGTACTCATTTCCATCAATTACAGCTACTTCGTGGGCAACATCGTTTTCGGGATAGGTATCGGTATACTCCCAAATCAGGTTGAATTGCG
>SKUL01000211.1 GCA_007129985.1 Flavobacteriales bacterium | reverse complement strand
TGGTGAAAAACGTCTTTGTCATTTTTGTGTACCAAAACCACACCTGAGAATTTTTCCTGCTCTGTGAGCGCTTCGAGGTATGCGTTGAGATTTTCAAAGGTATCGGTTTGGGCGGCGACGTATGCCGGAGTTGAAAGTACCCATGCTGTGATGAGCAAAACAATTGAATTTTTCATGACGATTGATTTTTATGATTCGCCACAAAAGTCCTGCGTCGGTCTGCTTCAAATGTTCGGATTTGCAAAACCGAACCGGTTTAAGAAGTTCGGCTCAAGGTTCGACTTTATCCAATGTGCTGTTTCTTAAACTCGTTGGGTGTTGTTCCGGTGATTCGTTTAAAGGTAGTATTGAAAGTGGTTTTGGAGTTAAATCCTGCTTCAAACCCAACTCCAAGTATCGACAAGTGGTCATATTTCGAATCGAGCATCAGTTTCTGGGCTTCCTCCACGCGGTAGGTATTGATGAGCTCGAAAAAGGATTTTCCCAAACATTGATTGATGGCCTGCGACACGAGGTAGGATTTTTGGTCGCATTTTTCAGCAAGTCCCCGGAGCGTGAGTTCAGGGTTCAGGTATATCTTTTCTTCATTCAGCAAATACGTCACTCTTTCAGCAATCGCTTGCAAGTCATCAGATATGACTTGTTCCGAAGTAGAGTCAGACTCCGGAGCGGCTGTGCTGCTGTCTGCAATGCGGCGCAATTTGTAGATGATCGGCGACAACTTTCCCCGGATGGTGATGAAGTACAAAAAGACCATAAATAAGACATTGTTAATCAGTGCCAGTATGGGGCCTAATTGAAAATTTGATGTGACGGCGAAATACACAAACACTACCAGTTGATACGTCGTCATTGCCAAAAAACCGATTACCAATTGATACGAGAAATGGTACCCCACCCGGTGCATCGTAGAGAAATGCTGTTCTATTTTGGCGCGATACTGACCTAAGGTTTTGAACAGTAGCGAGAAATAGAGGGCTATGGTGGCCAGGTCGGCACTCGTCATGGCAAGCGTATAAACGGAGTCCAGTCTGTAGCCGGGTGAACCCACACGCCATTCCGTGTAACTCAGAACGAGGTGAATAGCCATAACAAGAGAATTCCACCACTCGGATTTCCAGCTGATGTAGCGATATAGACTGCGAATGTAAAGGTAAAGCAACATCAGCGTTGAAAATCGCAGTCCGTTCACCAGCCAGATAATATTGAGTCCCTTGAGACGCGGGCCGAGCAGTACCAACGATACCGACAGAATAAACAGACTCAAAAGAATGTTGGAGCTTCGGTGAATACGCGGGTAAAAGAGCACAATGGCGCTGAGAATCAAGCCCTGTATTCCGCCCAGCAAGCTGACGGTTTGAATGATGCTTTTGTCGTACAGAAAAGAATAGTCGTGCATCGGTTTAAGTACGAAAGGGCATAAAGGTATCTATTTTGAAAGGTGCGTTGAGCCCGGCTATCTGTCATCGTTCAACTTACTATCATTGAGCATTCAGAGGCATTGATTTCGATGGGCTTCTCATTCATTCTACCCTGCCTATTTTTGGCACACATTATGTCCGCAAATCCGCAAAACCTGTCCCATGAAATACCGTTTGTTTTTCCTCGCCGCCTTTCTTTGTATGTTTACTTTTTCTGCTGAAGCACAGCGCCTGATGAGCTCTACGCGCAGCACAGTTGGCTTTATCGAAAATGGCAGGGTGATGAATAGCTCGCGCTCAACCATCGGCTTCATTGAAGACGGACGCGTGATGAACTCCTCGCGCTCAACCATTGGCTTTATCGAAAACGGGCGCGTGATGAATTCTTCGCGCTCAACCATCGGGTTTATTGAGGACGGACGGGTGATGAACTCCTCGCGTTCAACCATTGGTTTTGCCGAAGATGGACGGGTTATGAATTCTTCTCGCTCAACCATAGGACATTATGACAGCATGAAACCCTCACACGCGGCTTTGTTTTTCTTCTTCTTTTTCGATTAGTCGGGAATCCATGCGTCTGCGAATTTTTGTTCGCAAGCCTTTTCTCGGATTGTGCGTCGCAGCGATTGGTTTCGTACCTTTGGTTTTGAAACCATCCCGCTTATGAGCCATTTTATTCACCAGCATCGCTTTCCGGTTCTTCTTTTTGCCATCGTAGTGGTGGTGCTCGCCATGACCTACATCGAGCCCTCCGGAAAAGCAGAGGCCTTTCACACCAAGGACGAGCTTGACTATTTTGCACTGCGCTCCAGCATGGATTTGCCCGGTGGGGGAAACATACTTTTCAAAGCATCAGGTGAATGTGCGGGTTGCCACGGATTTGACGAGGCGGGTTTTGCTTCCGTTGATGCGAATGGAAACGACGTAAACGTAGTGGATGACTGGCGCGCAACCATGATGGCCAACTCAGCCCGCGACCCGTTCTGGCGGGCCAAGGTGAGCCACGAAGTCATGGTAAACCCCACGCACAAGGCTGCCATCGAGGATAAATGCACCTCCTGCCACGCACCGCAAGGGCATTACGCTTCCAAATTCATGGGCGAAACCCATTACAGCATTTCCGATATGCTTCTCGACCCGGTTGCCTTAGACGGGGTAGGGTGTGCCTCCTGTCACCAGCAAAGCCAGGACAGTATCGGCTTGCTTTTCTCCGGTAAACTGAAATATACCACTGATGTGCTTTACGGTCCGTATGATGCACCGCCACCCATTTTCGGAAGTCCCATGATGGCGTGGATTGGTTTCGACGCCCAGTACGGCCCTCACGTGGAAACCGGCGAGTTCTGCGCGGGTTGTCATACCCTCATCACCGAAACCATTGATTTGAATGGTGTGCTTACCGATAATCACTTTGTTGAACAAGCCACCTATCACGAATGGGTGAATTCTGTGTATGTAGATACCGAAAGCTGCCAGAGTTGCCATCTGCCGCGCATCGAAGATGATGTGGTTCTTTCTACCGGATACAGCTTTCTGGAAGGCCGAAGCCCATACGGACTGCACTACATGGTGGGCGGTAACACCTTTATGCTTAAACTGCTGAAGGAAAACATCAACGAATTGATGCTCACCGCCAACGAAACGCATTTCGATACGGTGATTGCCCGCACCAAAGATTTGCTCCAAAACCATACGCTGGACATTGAACT
>SKUL01000005.1 GCA_007129985.1 Flavobacteriales bacterium | reverse complement strand
TCTGATAAAACCACTTGATATTTTTTTTAATATTCTCACAAAATCAATAATATAGGGTGAAAAAACTTATTTTATGACAAAACTGGAGGTATTTGACCGTTCTTTTCTAAGGTGCTTTTAGCGCGTAAATAGAATTCGTAGAGAAAATGTTGCGAAAAACTTCTTTAGAGCGCTTCTATTTCCCTTGTTCAATGGCCAAACCACCAGCAGAAATATGAGCTTTTAAACAAGGTTTGTGCTATACGGGTCACAATTTCAAAGCTGAGGCGAAGAGCCGAAATGTGGTTGATCTGATTGCCTACCATTACCAGCCCTTCAGCCCCTGCTTTTCGTACCTTTGCACCGTGAAATTCAAGATTCATTCCGAGTACGTTCCAACCGGCGACCAGCCGCGGGCCATTGAGCAATTGGTGCAGGGTATTGAGCAGGGCGATAGCGACCAGGTCTTGTTGGGTGTAACCGGCTCCGGAAAGACTTTTACCATTGCCAACGTGATTGAACGCATTGAGCGCCCCACGCTGGTTCTTTCGCACAACAAAACCCTTGCAGCCCAGCTTTACAGCGAGTTCAAGCAGTTTTTCCCCGAAAACCTCGTGGAGTACTTTGTTTCCTACTACGACTATTACCAGCCTGAGGCCTTTATTCCTGTGACCAATACCTACATTGAAAAGGACCTCAGTATCAACGATGAAATTGAGAAGTTGCGGCTTTCAACCACCTCGGCACTGCTCTCCGGCAGGCGGGATGTGATTGTGGTTTCGTCGGTATCGTGTCTCTACGGTATCGGGAATCCGGCAGAGTTTCACAAAAGCGTTGTTTCCATCAAGGTGGGACAGAAGATAGGTCGCAATAAGTTTCTCCTACAGTTGGTTGAGAGCCTGTATTCCCGGAAAGACATTGACCCGGTACGCGGTAATTTCAGGGTAAAGGGCGATACCATTGACATCTACCTGGCCTATACCGACCATTTTGTGCGCGTAACTTTTTGGGGCGATGAGATAGAATCGATTGCCACCTGGGATCCTGAGACGGTTTCGCGCCGCCACACCTTTCAGGAATTCAATATCTACCCCGCCAACATTTTTGTAACCAGCAAGGAAACACTTCATAATGCCATCTGGGAAATTCAGCAGGATGTGGAGAAGCAGGCTGAGTATTTTCGTGAAATAGGGAAGAACCTGGAGGCCAAGCGGCTCAGTGAGCGTGTGTACCACGATATTGAAATGATGAAAGAGCTGGGGTATTGCTCCGGTATTGAGAACTATTCACGGTATTTTGACCGGCGCGAAACGGGGCAGCGACCATTCTGTTTGCTCGACTACTTTCCGCAGGATTTTTTGTTTGTAATGGATGAGAGCCACGTTACCTATCCGCAGATTTCGGCCATGTACGGCGGAGACCGCTCCCGGAAAATAAACCTGGTAGATTACGGCTTTCGTTTGCCGGCGGCACTGGACAATCGCCCACTTAAGAAGGAAGAGTTTGAGTCTATGCTTGATCAAAGCATTTACGTGAGTGCCACACCGGGCGATTACGAGTTGCAAAAAGCAGGTGGCGTGGTCGTTGAGCAGGTTATTCGACCTACGGGATTGCTTGATCCTCCCATTGAAGTTCGCCCCAGCCTGAACCAGATAGATGACCTGCTCAATGAAATATCATTGCGCGCCGACCGACAGGAACGCGTATTGGTGACTACGCTCACCAAGCGAATGGCCGAAGAACTTACCCGCTATCTCGATAGAAATGGAGTTCGGGTTCGATACATTCACAGCGAAGTTGATACGCTTGAACGTATAGAAATTCTGCACGACTTGCGCACCGGGATGTTTGATGTCCTTGTAGGAGTTAATCTTCTTCGTGAAGGGCTTGATTTGCCAGAGGTTTCGCTGGTAGCAATCCTCGATGCCGACAAAGAAGGTTTTCTGCGTTCTGACCGCTCGTTGACCCAAACGGCCGGACGTGCTGCGAGAAACGTGGACGGATTGGTCATCATGTACGCCGATAAAATTACGGGCAGTATGCAGCGCACCATTGACGAAACCAACCGCCGGCGTGAACTGCAAATCAATTACAACACCGAGCACGGCATTGTGCCTAAACAGATTGTGAAATCCACTGAGGGCATGCTCACACACGGTAAGAAAGCTGCGGCTGCGGCCGGATATAGCGGTAACGAAGAGCCGGTTTCTGTGGCTGCCGACCCCGTGGTGCAATACATGAGCAAGGAGCAACTTGAGAAAACTATGCGTCAGACACGCAAGTCTATGGAAAAAGCAGCAAAAGAGCTTGATTTTATGGAAGCTGCAAGGCTGCGTGACGAGCTTTTTGCGCTAGAGGAGATTGCAAAGACCAAATAGGACTTCAAGGTTCCTACTACATTCTCTATTTTGCGGCCTGAAACTTGCCTAACTTTGAAAAAAGACCATGAAAACGAAATTCGTAATGATTTTTTCTTTGGCTTTGGCTCTTTCGGCAACGATGGGTTGCGGAAAAAAGAAAGCCTTGGCCAATCCCCACGAGGAAACCCCTGAGGTTACCATGCCGGCTCCTGAAATAGACAAACTTGTGATTGACGAGAATTTCGTTCCACCGCGAGAGAACGGGCGTTTTGAGGTGGAGTCTATGATGATGGAAGACAATCTCTTGAAGTTGCGTGTGGCCTTTAGTGGTGGGTGCGAGGAGCATTTCTTCAATCTCCACTCCAACGGGATGTTTGCCAAGAGTTATCCGCCGCAACTCACGCTTTTTCTCGAGCACATTGACAACAACGATCGTTGCCGAGCGTGGATAGTGAAAGAGTTGGTATTCGACATTTCAGACGCTGAATACCCCGGAACCAACGAAGTGGTTATTCGAATGAACAACACCGATAAAACTGCAAGATTCAAGTATTAGAAACCAAATTCCAGATGAAGAAAATTACACTACTGTTTGCACTTGGCCTTTTGTTTTCCATTTCTGCCTGGGCGCAGGTGAGTTACGGAGGTGAACCCATAGCTTGGGAGACCCCGGAATTACTCGAGCCCGCCCCTTTTATCGAAATGGAACGCATTGACCTCGAGTCATACCACGCTGAGGATGCTATCAATGATCAATACAAAGACATACCCTACCGATTTGGGGTGAATCTCGATGT
>SKUL01000074.1 GCA_007129985.1 Flavobacteriales bacterium | reverse complement strand
GTGTTGAAGCTTTGCGCTTTGTGCGATTTCCAAATCAGATGGTACCTTGCTCATGGGGCTTGTTTTTTTGGGTTTGCGAGAGGTGCCAAATATAGCCAATCGAGATGCTTCACCAAGAATACTGCGGAATTGTCAGCTTAGTTATGCCGTATTTATACGCGTTAAAACAGCTACTTTTGCCCGAAACAATCTTGTATGCTCACCATCGAAGAACGGCAACTTAGTTTTAATCGCGGAAATCTGAGCGACCAGTACTTACGCGAACTATACCGCCAGCTGTTACTGCCCAGAATGATTGAAGACAAGATGCTGATTCTGCTTCGTCAGGGTAAAATTTCCAAGTGGTTCAGCGGAATGGGACAAGAGGCCATCTCGGTTGGAGCAGCTTCGGTGATGTTGCCCGATGAGTACATTCTCCCTATGCACCGAAACCTGGGCATGTTTACCACCCGCAATGTTCCGTTGCACAGATTGTTTGCACAGTTTCAGGGGAAAGCGGAAGGTTTTACCAACGGTCGCGACCGTTCTTTTCACTTCGGAAGCAAAGAGCATCTTTTGGTTGGGATGATTTCGCACCTCGGTCCGCAATTGGGTGTGGCCGACGGGATTGCGCTTGCCTCCAAACTCCGGGGTGAGGGCAGGGCAACGCTTGTGGTTACCGGCGACGGCGGCGCCAGCGAGGGTGATTTTCACGAAGCACTCAACACTGCGGCTGTTTGGCAATTGCCGGTAATCTTCCTGATTGAGAATAACGGCTACGGCCTGAGCACGCCGTCCAATGAGCAGTTTCGCTGTAAGCAGTTTATTGACAAGGCCATAGGATACGGAGTGGAAGCCGTGCAGGTAGCGGGAAACAATATTCTGGACGTGGTGCAGAAAATTGGCAGCGTGGCCGATGATATCCGCAGCAATCCACGTCCGTTTATCGTTGAGTGCATGACTTTTCGCATGCGCGGACACGAAGAGGCTTCGGGTACCAAGTACTACCCGGAAGGTATTCAGGATGCGTGGGCAGTTAAAGACCCCGTATTAAACTACGAGCAGTATCTGATTGGTCTCGGATTGCTCAGCGATGACGAAATCGCTGCCACGCGGACAGAAATCAAACAGCAGATTGAAGATGGCCTTCAACAGGGCTACTCATACGAAGAAATCACCCCCTCACTCGAGAAGGAGCACAGCGACCTGTTCGCACCCTATACCTACACCCAAACAGCTCCTGCATCCGAATCCAAAACCGAAAAACGCCTGATTGACGCGGTTTCGGACGGTATGAGGCAGAGCATGGAGCGTCATGACTCGCTCGTTTTGATGGGGCAGGACATTGCCGAATACGGTGGCGTATTTAAAGTGACAGAAGGTTTTGTGGAGCAATTCGGAAACCATCGCGTACGCAATACACCCTTGTGTGAATCGGCTATCTTGGGTGCAGGCATTGGCCTGTCTATCAAAGGTATGAAAGCCATGATAGAAATGCAGTTTGCCGATTTTGTGAGTGAAGGCATAACCCAGATTTGCAACAATATGGCCAAGCTTCACTACCGCTGGGGGCAAAACGCCGACGTGGTGGTGCGCATGCCAACCGGCGCAGGTGTCGCTGCCGGGCCCTTTCATTCACAGAGTAACGAAGCGTGGTTCTTTCACGTGGCCGGATTGAAAATCGCCTATCCTGCTTTTCCTTATGATGCAAAAGGTTTGCTCGCTACATCTTTCGAAGACCCGAACCCGGTGATATTCTTCGAGCACAAAGCCCTGTACCGAAGCATCAAGCAGGAAATCCCCGACGATTATTACACTTTGCCTTTCGGAAAAGCATCACTACTCAGCAGCGGAAGCGACCTCACGATTATTACCTATGGTATGGGTGTTCACTGGGCATTGAGCTGGATGAACGAACACAAGAATGTATCAGTAGAGTTGTTGGATTTGAGGACCCTGGCTCCGTTGGATTGGGATGCCGTTTATGAGGCGTCGCGCAAAACCGGCCGCGTGCTGGTGCTGCACGAAGACAACCTAACCGGAGGCATCGGGGGAGAGCTCGTTGCGCGAATTACCGAACACTGCTTTGAATCGCTTGACGCTCCTGTGATGCGCTGTGCAAGCCTCGACATCCCCGTGCCATTTGCACCTGTGTTGGAGCAGCAATTTCTGGCTTCCAATCGCCTAAACGATACCCTGCAGCGTTTGCTCGACTACTGATACTTTTCGCGATTCTGCTAACTTTGGGCGCAACCAATTCTCAAAAAATGGCTGAATCCAAACAAGAGGACACCTTTATCCGCAAAACCATGCACTTTGTGGAGAAGACCGCGGTGTATGTAATGGCCGTGGTGCTTGCGCTCTACATTTTTGTAGAGATGGTTGAGTTGCTCTACCAGGCCGGCAAGGGCTTGATGAGCAGCAAAGAGGGTACGGGAAACTTGCTTTTGAGCAAGGAAGATTTGCGCATGGTGCTGCCCGTTTTTTTCAACATTCTCATCGCCATTGAGTTGATGGATACTTTGAAGGTGTATGCTGAACACAACCACATCAAAGTGCAGGGTGTTTTACTCATCGGTTTGATTGCCATCGGGCGCAAACTCCTGATTCTTGACCTCGGCCATTCGGATGGCTTTACGCTCGTTGGACTTGCATCGCTCATTTTCGCGCTCTCGTTGGGTTATTTTCTGGTGAAAACCGGAGGTAGCTTCCTGGGAAAAAAGTCCGGTGAATCTTCATAGCCTATCAAAAGCGTTTATACCATAGCGGGTTCGGCAGGTGTGCCAAGCAGTAACAGAAAACTACTGGAGAGCCTCGCGCATCATTACCGTCACCGTTGCGATTTGCAACTGGACGTTTGCCTCACACAGCTTCCGCTATACCTACCCGCGCTCGAAGAGCAAGCCCTGAGCGAGCATGTTATCAACTGGCGAAAGCACTGCGGTCGCGCTGATGCCATCATCATATGCACACCTGAATACCTTCACAACATTCCCGCCGTTCTCAAAAACGGAATGGAGTGGCTCAAATCTTCAGGCGAGTGGATGAACAAGCGGGTGCTTCCCATCACCTTTACGCCGCATCACCCACGTGGTGAACACGCCATGCCGTCGTTGCGCAATAGTTTGCTGGCGCTCAAAGCCAATCCGGTGGTGGAGCTTT
>SKUL01000094.1 GCA_007129985.1 Flavobacteriales bacterium | reverse complement strand
TGTGGGAAGCGCACCGGCTCAACCGGGAGCCATCACCGGACCAACTGAAGTCTGCAACGGCGATGAAGTAAGCTATTCCATTGCGGCGGTATCAGGAGCTACTTCCTACACGTGGACCCTCCCCAACGGATGGAGCGGTAACAGTACCTCCACAAGTATCACAGCAACCGCCGGAGTAAATAGCGGAGCAATCAGCGTTGTGGCGAACAACGCTTGTGGGTCTTCCGCAGCGCAAAGCGTTAACGTTACTGTAGGAAGCGCCCCCGCTCAACCCGATGCCATCGCAGGAAACATTCTGTTCTGCGAAAGCGATACAGCCGCCTTCTCTGTAGAAGCTGTGGACGGTGCAACGTCATACACTTGGTCACTGCCTGAGGGCTGGACGGGAAGCAGCACCGGTACTTCGATTGATTTCATCACCGGAAACAGTAGCGGAGCGGTTTCGGTCACCGCCAACAACCAATGTGGTGCCTCAACTGCCACCACGCAGGATGTAAGCTCCCACCCATTGCCTGATGTTGCGTTTGAAATCGAATTCAATGTTGTGTGCAATACGTTTGGCGACTTTACTCTCACAGGAGGATTTCCGGAGGGAGGAACTTACTCAGGAACAGGAATAACAAACGGAGTTTTCTCGCCTGCGGAAGCCGGAGAGGGTGTGCACGTTATCACCTACACCTATCTGGACGAAAACGAGTGCGGCAACAGCTCAGAGCAAGAAATTTTGGTAGAAGTTTGCACCAACAACAGTGATTTAGTTCAACATTCAACGCTCATCTACCCCAATCCGTTCCGTAACACGCTGGAAATTGAGTTTGACGCAGAACGCGAGCGGGTTATTGAGGTGTACAACACGGTTGGCCAAATAGTGCATACCTTGCACCACTCAGGATTGCGAGTTACGATGAACGCAAGTCACCTGGCACCGGGGATGTATTTTATCAAAGTGTCGGGCGATGACAATGTGTACCGCGTAGTTCGCAGCCACTAATCGATGATGGGTCAATGGCTCTGAAAAAGCTGGCATTCTTCTTTGTATTTGCGTTTGGATGTGTGCAGGTTTTTTCCGCAGAAACATCCGATACGCGCGACAGTTTGCTTCAGCGACTTAATGAGGCACAAGCTGACACCCAAAAGGTCTGGTTACTCAATGAGTTGGCTAAAATCTCCGTTCACGACTACGAGGAGATTCACAATTGGGCCACCCGGCAATTTACGTTGTCTCAAGAACTGAACTACACCAAAGGGAAGTTCCATGCACTGATGAATTTGTCAGATGCCTTCTATTTCAGTTCACAACTCGACAGGATGCACAACATTTTGTCGGAAATGGAACAATTGCTTCCGCATAAAGAGCTGCAAACCGAGCAAGGTATATACCTGCTATTACAATCACGGTATCTCAAAAAGACCGGAGAGTACGAGCAGGCAGCGCAGCGCTTGCTTGAGGCCCGCGATCACTTTGCAAAAATCGGTCACCTCGCCAGAGAGGCCGATGCGCACAACGACCTCGCAATTTTGTATTCAAACCTGGGGCAATTCGATGAGGCCTTGAAATCCTACAAAGCAGCACTGAATATCTACAAAGTCAGCGGCGATATGAAAGGCGAATCCCATGTATTGAGCAACATGGGCATTATAGCCTATTATCAGGACAATCCTGATACTGCCGAGCAATACCTGCTTCGTGCCCTCGAGCTGCAAGAAGTGGTACAATCAGTTCGCACGACTGCATCCTGTAAATCAAGCCTGGGCAACCTTTATATTGAAAGCGGGCGCTTTGATGAGGCGCTACAGCTATTTGAAGAAAACTACCAAAGTTTTTCCGGCACCCGGGATACTTCAAACATGGCGCTGGCCTTGCTGCAAAGCGCCGATGCATACATCGAAAAAGGCGATAGCAGACAAGCCTTGACACTGGGCAAAAGAGCGTTGGATTTACTTGAGGGAACAAGTGATTTGGCCATGATCCGAAACACCTATGAGCTTATGGCCGGGGCATATGAAAACCTGGGAGAATTTGCCAATGCGCTGAATGCTCAAAAACAAATCAGCGCCATCGATAAAAAGATCAATGCCAAAGAAATGGCGCAAAAAGTAATTGAAATTGAGCGGCGCTATCAATTTGAGCGTCAACAAGAAGAAATTGCTACCCTTACCCGAGAGAAAAAACTGAGTGAGTTGGAGCTGGAGCGAAATTCCAATGCGCTGCGCGCCCGAACTTATCTGATCGTTTCGCTTTTTCTGTTACTCATCATGGCCGTTGGTGGAGGGTGGTTCGTGCGAAGACAACACCAATTGCGTGAACAGAAAAAAGCTGCCGAATTGGAGCATCGTGCGCTGCGAGCCCAAATGAATCCGCACTTTATCTTTAACGCACTCAACAGTATTCAGCGAATTTATCTTGAAGGGGATATCGACACAGCCAATGAGTACATCGCCGACTTCTCAACCCTGATGCGCAATATTCTGGACAACAGCAACAAAAGCACAATAAGTCTGGAAAAAGAACTGGAAACATTGAAATTATACCTCGAGCTCGAGAAACTCCGAAGTCGCAAAATGATTGAATACACCATTGATGTTGATCCTGAGATTGACCTTTTAAACACCTGTGTCCCACCATTGATTATTCAGCCCTTTGTGGAAAACGCCATTTGGCATGGCATACTTCCCAAAAAACAACCCGGCCGGATTGACATTCGGGTTGAACGAAAAAACAATGACATTCAATGCCATATTACGGATGACGGATTGGGCATGAACCCTGAAGACATCAACAAACCAACATCAAAGGGCATTTCTATTACGGAGCAACGGCTCGGAAAAAAAGTAGACATTAGAAGCAGCAAAGAATCTGGCACCACAGTGAGATTTACCCTATCAACTACCACATGATAAAGGCTGTAGTTATTGACGACGAAGAGGATGCGCGCTTTATGCTCCGCAGTTTAATTGAGCGGCATTTTGCAGACAAGGTTGAAGTATCGGGCGAGGCAGACTGCGTTTCGGATGGCATTGAGCTCATTAACCGCGAAAAACCGGAAATTGTATTTCTCGATATCCGCATGAATCGGGAAACGGGTTTTGACTTACTGCACGCCATTGACAAAAAAGATTTTGAGGTGGTTTTTGTAACAGC
>SKUL01000216.1 GCA_007129985.1 Flavobacteriales bacterium | reverse complement strand
GCAATTTTGACAACGCGGTGAAAACCATCGTCAACAACGCCATCGACGTTCCCGGAGAAGGGGCTCACACGCTGAGCATTCGCGCTCTGGACGATGAAGGCAACTGGGGTCCCTTGTTTACCGTGGTGGTAAATGTCTCTCCACCCCTCTCGGCGGTGCGCGAAATCAAAGTCACTGCTGCTGAATACTTCTTCAACGAGGATCCGGGGCAGGGCAACGGAACCCCCATGCTGGCTTTTGACGGAGATTTTGACAACGCCGTAGAAACCATCGTAAATAGCGCTGTTGACGTGCCAGGAGAAGGGGTTCACACGCTGAGCATTCGCGCCCGAGATGCCGAAAATAACTGGAGCCCGTTGTTTACTGTGGTCGTGAATGTGTCTCCGCCCCTTTCGGCGGTGCGCGAAATCAAAGTTACGGCCGCTGAATACTACTTCAACGACGATCCGGGCCAGGGCAACGGAACCCCCATGCTGGCCGTGAACGGCGACTTTTCCGAAGCCATTGAGGCACTCAAAGGAGGCGATATTCCCGCACCTATTCAGGAGGGTATCCACGTGTTGTGGATGCGTGCCCGCGATGCCGAAAACAACTGGGGCCCGCCTTTTGGCGTGGTGGTTAACATGGATACCACCATCACCGGATTCAACGCCGAAATTACAGGAGCGGAAACCCTCTGCTCGGGCGACGATCAACTGAATGTGGCCTACAGCACATCTGCCACACCGGGGGCTACGTATTTGTGGACGGTTACCAATGGCGACATCGTATCGGGTCAAGGTACCGCCAACATCTCGGTTGATTGGGAAGCCGACGCTCCGCACCTCCTTCATCTGGAAAAATGCCTCGGTGATGTTTGCGAAGAGGATGAACTGCTCATCATCATCAACCCCTCTTACGAAACCGAAGACGAGCTCACCATTTGCTTTGGCGACGAAGCAATGCTTGGCGGGGCGATGCAAAGCGAACCGGGCGTGTACACCGACGTGCTCGAAAGCATGTCCGGATGCGACTCTACCGTGCACACCACACTGATTGTGCTGCCCGAAATTGAACTCAGCATTGAGCTTTCTGAGGAGGAAGTCTGTGACGGTGATGAAATCACGCTGACTGCTTCGGGAGCCGATGAAATTTCGTGGTCTGATGGCATCCAAAACGGAGCGCCATTTGTGCCGGAGCAATCGGCAAGCTACACCGTGACGGGTACTACGGATGGGTGCTCCACGGAATTGAGCGTTGAAATCATCGTAAATCCGCTGCCTGAGGTAAGCATTTTGGGAGATTTGCCGGAATTGGTTTGTGTTTCTCACGCTCCTATTGAACTGACCTTCGGCTCTCCTGCCGGGGGCACCTGGTCAGGTAACGGTGTGAGCGATAATGTCTTTGACCCGGAATTAGCGGGCGTTGACACCCACCTGCTTACCTACACCTTCAGCGATGAGAACGATTGCAGCAACGAAGCCTCGTTTGAGATTCAGGTGGATCTTTGCACCACTGTGGACGAAATCGGGGATTCAGGCTCTTTTGTGTTGTTTCCCAACCCTGCGTCAGACATTTGCTGGATAGAAACCAGCGGTTTACCGTCTGCCATTGACTATGTAGTGGTACACGATGCCATGGGTCGCGTGGTTGATATGAAAAATCACCCCGAAGGAAGTGGCGCACTGCAGCATGGACAGGGAAGCCGCGTTTCGCTGGATGTGGGAGGACTTGCCTCAGGCACCTATGTGGTGCGTTTGGTTTGTGGCGACATGCAACTGCACAAGCAGTTGGTGATTGCCCGCTGAAAATTGTGATTTCCTTTCCGGATTGGATGATGGAGATATCTTGTCCGGAATGTTGAAAGTGTTTGTACTTTGTCAGTCTGTAATTGCGGGGGCATTGGTGTGTCCCCGTAATTTTCAGCTTCGCAAAACCCAATGATGCTCAAGAATCGAATTCTATTTTTCGTGCTAATCACTGTTTCGCTGCAGGTTGCAGGGCAAAAAATCGCTCCCGACCTCGACAGCCTGAAGCAGGTGGCCCGACACGGCGACATTCCGTTGGAGCGCGCCCGATCATTTAATTTTCTCTCACAGGCATTCAGCACTTCGTCGTTGGACAGTTCGCTGCTTTTCAGCGAAAACGCGCTTGAATTGGTTCATCGCCATCAACTCGACACCTTGCGCACCGACGTGTACAACACGCTGGCCATCATCTATATCAAACGCGGTCAGCTCGATATGGGCATGAGCTATCTCGACTCGGTGATTGTGGTGGGCAAAGCGCAGCAAAATGCCGCAGCGCAGCTTTCGGCCAACATCAATCTCGCTGCGCTTTTTTTCCAGATGGGCGAATATGAAAACGCGCTCATGCACAATCTGGATGCGCTGAAAATTGCCAAGCTTGAAAAAGACACTTTTGGAATGGCTTCGGCGCACCTCAATATCTGCGGCATTCATTTTATCCGAAAGGAATATGAATTGAGTCGCGCAAGTGCCATGGAGTCGCTGATTTTGTACCGCGCAAAAAAGCGCCCCTACCGAATTGCGCAAGCACTGGTCAGCCTCGGAGCAGTGCACGTGGAACTCAATGAACTCGCAGAAGTAAAGCAGTACGCCGAAGAGGCGCTCGCCATCGGAACCGAAACCGGAGACACCGAAATCCAGGGAGATGCATTGCGCCTGTTGGCAACCCACGCCAATTCTGTTGGGAAGCACGAGGATGCTTTGCAGAACATCAAACAGTCTTTGGAACTGTTTGAAAAAGTGGGAAATCCGCTTAAAATCCTTCAGGGGGTTCTTATTCGGGGAGAAACGTTGCAACATCTGCAGCGGCTTGATGAAGCGCAGGAAGCATTTGAAACCGGCCTCGCGATGGCCCGCCAAGTGGACGCCGGTCATTTGAAACGCGACGCGCTGGAGGGTTTGATGCATGTGCATGCTGCCAAAGGAAACCACGCTGCCGCCTGGAGCTACAGCCAACGCTATATCGCCTTGCAGGATTCTTTGATCAATGAGGAAAATTTGCGTCAGATTAACACGTTGAGCAAACAGTTTGAAACTGAAAAGCAAGTGGCTGAAATCGCTCGACTGGAAGCAGAGAATGCCATACAAAGCGCGCAGATCAAGCAAAAAGAGGCCGAAGCATTGTTCCGCAATCTGGTGGTAGTTTCTCTTGTTTTGCTTCTTGTGTTGGTGCTGCTTACCTGGTACTTTGTGCGGCGGCAAAACCAATTGAAGGAGCGCCAGAAAGCGGCAGAGCTTGAGCATAGGGCACTCCGAAACCAAATGAACCCGCACTTTATTTTCAACTGCCTCAACAGTTTACAGCGCCTCTACGTGGAGGGCCGGCAAGCCGAGGCCAATGACTACATGGGAGATTTTGCCGACCTGCTTCGCAAAACGCTTGAAAACAGCAACAAGCCGAGCATCAGTTTGCATGAAGAACTGCAAACCCTTCAACTCTACCTTGAGCTCGAAAAAGTTAGATGCCCGAATGAAATCAACTACAAAATCACGGTAGATGAAAGTATTGACCCACACGTATTGAAGGTTCCGCCGCTGATTCTGCAACCCTTTGTAGAAAATGCCATCTGGCACGGCATTCTTCCGGGCAACAAACCCGGTACCATTCTGATTGACATCGCACCCGAAAAAGGCGGGTACAAGTTTCTGATTGAGGACAATGGCGTTGGTTTTCAATCCAACCGAAAACGTACCCACGAATCGCACGGAATACGCATCACCACGCAGCGAATAGGACGCGAGGTATTGATTGAGCCCAAAGAGAGCGGTGGCACATTGGTGCAGTTTACCCTAAAACGCACAGCATGATAAAGGCCGTGATTGTGGACGACGAGAACGATGCGCGTTTTCTGCTGCGCAACCTTATCGAGCAGCATTTTTCCGAACAACTGGAAGTAGCAGGTGAGGCGGCCAACATAACCGACGCAGTGCAGGCCATTCACACACTTCAACCCGATGTGGTTTTTCTGGATATTCAGCTCAGGGAAGGAACCGGCTTTGACATTCTTCAGAAAATTGAAAACAAAAACTTCGAAGTGGTTTTTGTGACCGCCTACGACGAATATGCCATCAAGGCTTTTGCATTCAGCGCGTTGGGCTACCTGATGAAGCCCATTAAAATCCGCGAAATGAAAAAAGTAGTGGAGCAATTGGCAGAAAAAATCTCACTGCTCAAAGCAAGCTCAGAAAAGCGACTTAAGGTGCTGGTGGACGGTTTTGGGGAGGACCGTACCATCAACAAACTGGTTGTTCCGCACCTTGGCGGTTTCGACGTGATTGCGCTTGGCGAAATTGTAAGGTTGGAGGGCGATGCAAACTACACGCACATCCATCTGTTGAGCGAAAAACGCATCACCGCGTCGCGCTCGCTCGGCACCTACGAGGCGCTGCTGCTGGATTTCGGGTTTTTCCGGATTCACCAAAGCACCATCATAAACCTGAGCCACGTGCGGGCCTACCACCGCGAGGGCGGGGGCTACGTAGAGTTGGCCGACGGTCATCAGGCCAAGTTAAGCCGGCATCGCAAGGCCGATTTTATGCAGCGGTTTTTGGGGTAGTCCTATTCAACAGCGTTAAACACGGGTAGCTCAGACCTCTCTCAAAACCTCACCCCCAGACGCAGACCAAACTCAATGGTATCCAACGGGCTTCGGTACACATTGGTGCCGTGGTACTGGTTGGCAATATAGTTTGCCTCGCGGTGGATAAAGAGGTCGTCGCCTACCTGTATCGGGCCGTTCACCATGGCACCGCCGTGGGGCGCGTTGTGGGCCGCGTAATGGATGATGTTGCCCCGCATAAAGCCTCCGTACACATCAATAGTAAAACGATCTCTGCTCTCGGTAGCGTTGGCCAGCGGCTGAAAGCGCAATCCGAGGCTGCCGCCGTAAATCCAGGTATTATCGGCGTGCATGAGTTCATTTTCGAAATCCTTAGGGCAATCGGGGTCACTCATGGGGTCTTCAATTCTGTATCGCGACGACATTCTGTAATTGCCGAATTTTACTTGCGCGTAGGGCACCAGCGTGGCATTTTGCCGGAAGTCGTATCTGAGGCTCGTGAAAAAGGTGCGCACGTTGTCATTTACTTTAAATCTGGTATTCAACCACTGCCCGTTGTCAAAATAGGGCACCTCGGTTTGGTAGGATCCGTATGAACCCAGCCCCATGCTAAAGCCCAGATGTAAGGGTGTTTGCTTAATCTGCCGGGCAAACCCCAGCTCCCATACACCCATGGTTTTTACGTCATCGCGCATCATGCCTCGCGGAAGGACCATCATGGGGCCAAAAAAGATATCGGTGTGGGGTTCGTAGGACGAATGAACCGGAGTGTTGGCGTCGGCAGGAACTGCAATCAAAAGTGCCAAAAACAGGGAAAAAAGGACTGAGGTTTTCATGGCTGTATGTTTTGGCCATTTTCAAGCAAGCCTCGTGCCCGAATCATACCGTATCGTACACGTCTATTGTTTTTTAGACACTTTTAACAAGATCTGGCAGCTCGGCAACGAGTGGCAGCAAGCGCTCTATGGTAACGTGCTCCATCACCACCACCTTGTACCAATTGGGTTGGGCGTGGTTGTCGGGAACCAGTCCGTAGCGTCTTGCCACTTCGGCGGGTACGCTTTCGGCCCGCATGGTAACGATATTGGCATGGGGATTTCTGAAATAGTGTAGTCCTTTCTCGTCCAGCCGCGCACACAGCCAGTCGGTGCGCTTCAGGAGGATACTCATTTTTTCCTCCCAACCAAAGCGCCCGTAGGTCATCAGAATCATCCAAACCGCCACTGCATTGGCCCCTGAGCGACTCCCCACAAGGGTATAGTCCTCGCCTTCTACATAACTCGCCTCGCGGGTATTGGCGAAATGCATCCAGTCTTTTCGCACCAGGAAAATACCGGTTCCGTAAGGTGCCTGCACCATTTTATGGGCGTCGAGGGTTACGGAGCACACATCGGGGTTTTGAAAATCAAGGGGGTTGTTGGGGTGCGTAAACGGAAAAACAAAACCTCCGTAGGCACCGTCCACGTGCATTTTAAAGGGAGTGCCGCTGGCCCTGATGGCGGCGCTGTACAAGGTGGGGTCATCCACCGAGCCAAACATGGTGGTCATCATATTGGCCACCACAACAAAGGCCTTGCAGCCCTTTTGTACGGCCGTGCTCACTGCTTTTTCAATGGCCGTCTGGTTTAAAGCACGCGAATCGGCATCCACCGGTACAACATGAATGTTTACGCCCAGTACATCTGCGGCTTTGTAAACCGAGTAGTGCGCGTCCGAGGAGCACAGCAAAGTAATTTCACCGGCGCTCAGGCCCATTTCCTGCATAAAGTAGTTGCGGTAAATCCACACGGCCTGCAGGTTGGCTTCGGTGCCACCCGACGCCACGTAACCGTCGCAAGAACCCGGCTCGGCCCGCAGAATATCCTCGGCGCACAGGGCAATCAATTCCTGCTCAATGGCCTGCGTTCCCTGAAAAAACGACTCCGACTCGCCCATGGTGTGGCACCCGATATGGTTGGGGTTGTGAATCATGGTGGTAAGGAAGGGCGCATCCTTGAGGAAGGGCGCGTCCTGGTAAAACACCTTGTCGTCGAGGTGCGAGCCCGGTACACCCAGCGTGCCGGCCTTGTAGAAATCCACATTCTGCTGCAGGGCTTCAAAAACCCGCTCTCTTATCTCGGCTTTGCTGTACTTTTTCCAGTGCGACATGGCAGTGTGTTGGGGCTGCAAAGATAGTAATGCGGGGGTGGGGTGGTCTGCGAGGCCTCCGCCATTTGAGCAAGCCCAGCACGTTACTCCTGCACCACCACCTTCTTAACTACGGGCGTGTGGCCGGGGGTGTTGAGGTGCAGCAGGTACATGCCCGCGGGGCCAAAGCGGCGCGCATCCAGGATGTGGGTTTCGTGTGCGTATGGCAGTACCTCGCTGTAAACCTGTTGCCCCGCCACATTATAGACCTTAAGCTCACTGCCGGGCAGTAGTGCGCTGCCGGTGAGGGTGAGGTGAGATGAGGTGGGGTTGGGGAATATGGATAGCGAATTCGTTAAACGGGGTGAAACTGAGGTAATGCTCTGAACGGTGATGCAGGTATCAAATGGAGTCGTCAATGGCAGTTGTGATATGTGCGGGAAGGATTGCCCAAAAAGACTCTTCCCGGATACAATAATGTTATCATCGAATACAACTATTTTTCCAACTGCTACATCAATTTCGGTATCGAAAAAACTGCCATACCCACCTATTGTACAAAATTCGTTTCCATCGAAAACTCCAATTGCATAATACTTATCTGACCCTTCAAAAGTAAATGGCGCTAAAATGTACAATTTCTCGCCCGACACGTATAAATCCAGTACTTGTGCAAAAAAGGTGACGTTAGGGAATGGGTCAAGCCATTCATCTCCATTCCAGCAAGCCAAAAAATCTGATGCATTTCCATCTGAAGCAAAAAAATATCCTCCGACAAATAAAAGGTCTTGGAATACGGCGGTTTTGTTTACCCAGGAATTGCCTGTGATTCCGCCAGCCAATGATTCCCATTCGCTTCCATTCCATAAAATAATCTCATTAAGGCCATTTTGTAAATTGAAGTTACCGTAAAAGTAATAGTTCCCTTGATAATAAATTACTCCATTTACAGAGTGAAAAGGTAAGAAATCAAGAGGTTCACCAAATTGGATCCATTCAGACGATTCTAAAACTGAAATATGGGCAACAGCCTGATCCGATATATTCTGGAATATTCCAGTAAAAAAGAGCTTGTCATTTGCTATGGATAACCGGCCAGGAGCATTTGGATAGCCAGTAGGCACCCATTGATTACCTGCATTTTTCCAAAGCAAATCGCCATAAATTCCAGATGCATAAGTTGTATCATTATATACTACTACGCTATTAATCAATTGACAATTTGCGAAAACGCAATAATTATCAAGCTCCGCTTCTGGGATTAACCATTGATTTCCATTCCAGATGGCATACCCTTTGGTTTCCAAAGTGTCATTCACATAGCGGAATTGTCCGGAAACATGAAGAACATTATTGATCGTATCATTGAAGAAATTTCTAACATTAAAAGAAGTACCCCCACCTACATCTTGCCATAACTGTGAATAACAGCTGTTGGTTACTCCTACAACAATTAATGACAATAATATTACAACTCTCACAAATAGTGTGAATAGCATGAGAATTACATCTTGGTGAATTTGCCACTAACCAAACTTTGACCCGAATTTAGACTGATGATATATACTCCTCTTGGTAAATCCGATGTGTTTAGAGTTATAGTGCCAGATTGTGAGAGATTTAATAAATTCTGCTCCATCAAGGTCATACCCACAACATTTAATAATCTTATTGACGAATCATTTCTTACTAATTCGTCAGGAATTACTACATTCACCACATCAGTTGCAGGGTTCGGAAAACACGTTAGCTTCAAATTGAAACTTTCGTCATTAGAAAAAATGCTTGCCGACACATCATATTTTAATTGCGCTATAAATGCATCGTGATTAGCTGTAAATACCGTGCTACAGTATTGATTAGATTCACTATCACAATTTACTGGCAGGTTTGCAGAAGAAGTTTGGCCAACTATGATTACTTTATTGTCAGCTATCGAAAGATTGCCAAATTCATTGATTCCACCACTACCACCATAGTAAGTTGACCAAACTAATTCGTTCAGAGCATCGAATTTAGTAACAAAGCAATCAGGAGTGTAGCCTAATGAGCTTTCACCACTATGCTCACTTTGATTGTAGTAATCAGAATTGAAGGTGGTTGGAATTGGATTCCAGAAATTTGCACCGCTTTCAGTACTTCCTCCTAAATAAATGGATGATTGATATGCCTTAACTTTTGGCCCACCACCAATAGACAACAATTCTCTTGCGCCTCCTCCAAAATAGCTTGACCAAACAAGGTCAGTATTTGTATTAAACCTGGCTATAAAGGCGTCACTTGCCCCTCCACCATAAGACTCTGAATAACTGCTGCCAGTTGCACAACTTGGAAAACCAAGATCATTTGGAGCCTCACAAGAGCTACTTGAGTAGTTTTGGGTCGTAGTAATGCCAGTTATAAATACGTTGCCATCATCACCGACATCCACACCAGTTGCGATATCAGACCCGATTCCACCAAAGTATGTGGACCATTCAAGTTGACCATCAGTAGAAAATCTTAAGATAAAACCATCATCTGACCCAACTACATTATTGCCATTAATACTAGTTTGAAAGTATCCATTATTATCGCACAAAGGAAATGAAGTTGGAGTATCGAAACTAATGTCACATGACGGTGAACCAATTCTTGGACTAGTCGTACCACCAACAATATAAAGCTTGTTGTTTGAGTCATCAATGGCCAGATCCTTGAACCATTCATCTCCACTGCCTCCGAACAATGTACTCCAAACAAGTTCAGTAGCGGCGCTAAACTTTGCGATAAAGCCATCAAAGGCGAAAAAACCACCCCCGGCATGAAAAGGCTGGATAAATGCGCCGTTTCCAGGGTTACAAACAGAATAACCTGCACTTTCTGTTGATTCGCAGTTTGACACTACACTAGAATAGAATGCATTTCCAGTAACATAAATATTGTTCGAGGCATCCAAAGCAATCGCTTTCGGTTCAAGTCCAAAGTCCCCAAAATAGGTTGACCAAGTTAGAGCGCCATTCTGTACGTTGAATCCGGCAATGAATCCATCAGAATAGGTGTAGGATGATACAAAACTACCCGAACTGTTATTGTACGCGTATGAAAATACGTTGACATTGTTCCTTGAAGCGATACCGCATATAAAGGCATTATCTTGATTCATTGTAATCCCATTGGCCCGATCCTGTTCGTCCCCACCCATGTAGGTTGTCCAAACGTTATTATTTTCCATAGTAAACATCGCAACAAACGCGTCTTCATCTCCATTGAAATCCGAGTCAAAAATGGATTCTCCAGGGGTCGGAAAAACAGAACTTCTTGTGCCCCCTGCCACGCCATACATTTCACCATTATTAGCAATATCGCGTGCAGCGTCTTGGTTATTTCCTCCGTAATATGTTGCCCACTCCGGTACTTCTGAAGAAGATGAAGCACTGCCATGAACTTTTTCAACCGAAATAACAAGAGGATAGTTTGAGTTGAAGCTCTCTAAAACAAAGCTCACCTTACCATTTTCTACAATGTACTCAGGTTGCCAAGAGATAGGAATTTCATTGCCGGTTGCATCCAGTTGCCATGCATGGGGTTGGCTAAACTGAATATTCCCTTGTGGAGTATATATAAGAAGTTCATTGTTTTGAACTAAAACGGTATCTGCGCCTTCGTATGTCCATCTTATGTCTTCTGCATTGAATCCGGGCTTACATACAAATGTCTGAACCACGCCTGAATTAAGGTTAGACAGAAATAAATCGGTATCTCTCCAAACATCAAAACTAACCAGACGGTTACCGGGATGTATTCTTTCCCTCATCTGTTCCATGTAGCCCAGATAGAAATTCTCAAAATAATCCAAACGCTCAAGCGGATATATCTTCTGGTCTTTGTTGTCGTCATTCAAAACCATATCAACCCTGTACAAGGTGTCCGTTCGCAAGCTATCAACTGATGCAGTGTCTGGAGATAAAAACACATAGCTCAATTTATCGTTTTGTACAAAAACTCCCGGATAATCATTGCGACTAATAAAAACCACTTCTTCCGCTAATGTGCCGTCTGTTCTTCGAATTTGTCCCACATTGGGGGTGAAGTATTTTGAAGACTGGAATGATATTTCACTTGTGGGATTAGTAACTATTCGCTCCACATACTTCACCGTATAATACGTCGTAGTCGAATCGTTAATCTCGCACTGGCCGGATACGATAATATCTCCTTCGTCGTCAATGGCCATATTGGTGGCGCGGTCGTTTTTGTTGTAGGGGCTGTTGTAGTTGATTTCCCAGAGTAGTGCGCCGTCGGTGTCGTACTTGAGGGTAAGATAGTCTAAGTTGCTTACCACATAGCTGCTTCCAGTTAGGTAGAGGTAGCCGTCGGGGTGCCATTCCATGCTTTCGGCTGTATCATCGCCGTTGTGAGAGCCGTTGTAGGTTTGGCTCCATACAAGGTTTCCGCTTGCGTTGTATTTGAGCAGTAAGGCATCGTCGCCCTGCGAAGAGGTTCGCGTAGTTCCGCACACATATACATCGCCGTTGGGTGCCACGCGTACGCCATAGCCGTGGTCTGCCTGTCCGCTGCCATCCCAGGTTTGTGTCCACTCAATATTCAGTTCGTCATCCAGCTTGATAAGCATCACATCCATGCCGTTGGTGAGGCTGAGGGTGCTGCCCACAAGGTAGATGTTGCCGGAGTCGTCAATCACCATATCGCGCACTTCTTCGAAGGCTACGGTACCGCTTCCGGATGACTGAACACCACCGAAAGTACCAAAGCCCTGGCTGTATTTAAGTGCGAGAACACGCCATTGTGTAGCTCCTATCTGTCCGATACCGGTTACAATAACATCACCGCCGGAGGGTATGATCTTTACGCCTATATCGTGCAGATTGTCGTGGTCGTAGGCCTGTTCCCATGCAAAGGTTCCGTCAGAGTTGAGGTTGATGGTAAGTATATCGGCATAACCTGCGGGAGCCTGGGTAGCGCCTGTTACAAAAATGCGGTTGCTGCTGTTTACGCAAACTGATGCCGCTGCGTCATTGCCGTTGTCGTAATCGTGGCTGTAGCGCCAGTACTCAAAGCCATCGGGGTCGTATTTTACCACCAGCATGTTTTGCCCCTG
>SKUL01000034.1 GCA_007129985.1 Flavobacteriales bacterium | reverse complement strand
TGCATGGTGTTACTTCAACAACGACCCTAAAATGGCTGCGCGTTTTGGACGATTGTACAATTGGCATGCGGCGACGGACCCTCGTGGATTGGCTCCCGAAGGCTGGCATGTTCCTTCAGACGAGGAGTGGCAGGCTTTGTCTGAAAGTCAGGGTGGGCTTACCCAATCCGGAGTGCGTCTTAAATCAGCATCGGGCTGGGAGCAGCAGGGCAATGGCAACAATCAAAGTGGATTCAATGCGCTACCCGCAGGGGGTAGAGGAGGGCAGAGTGGTTTTACCGGTCAGGGACGTGTGGCTGTGTTTTGGAGCACCACATCCAAAAGCCCGAGCTTTGCCTATTACTACGTGTTGCACGCCTCGCGAACGGGCATTTTCCGTGAGGATGATGATAAAATCAGCGGGTTTTCTATTCGCTGTGTGAAGGACTAGGCTTGGCTACTTGTCGGTAGGCTTATCGTCTTTCCACTGGCCTTTATAGCGCACTGCGCTGTCCATGTCATAAAGGATACCAAAGCCATTTCGACGGTCGTTTTTCCACTCACCTTCGTAGCGGTCGCCATTGGGCCAGTAGTAGGTTCCCTGCCCTTCGCGCACACCGTTTACGTAGTTCCCTACGTATTTTTCACCGTCAACCCATTCAAAGGTTCCTTCACCGTGACGCAGATTGTTTTTCCAGTTTCCGCGATAAATACTACCGGTAGTCCAAATACCTACACCACCGCCGTTAGCCTTGCCATTCTCCACTTCGCCCAGGTAGTGAATTTTGTGGCCTCTTTGGCTGTTAAATGTGATTACCTGTACTTTGGATACCTTTTGAAGCTCTTTTTCTTTCTTAGCCAGTTTTGCCACAAGCTCTTCTTTTTCCGAACTCATGTGGGTCCCCATCTCCTTGAGGTGAGTAGATAGACTGTCCACTGTGGCTTCCAGTTCCGCAATGGTTTCACGCTGCTTAGACAACAAAAAGTCCCTTGGGTCGGCTTTCGTTTCATTACTGCTCTGCTGCATTTCGAGCATGTTTTCTACGTGCTCAATTCGCGCCTGAACCCGGGCTTCAAGCGCGTGGTCAACTGTAGCCAAAACATTCCGGTAGCTCTCCAGCGCTTTCTCATAATCGCCTTCCAAAATCAAGGTTTCATCAGCGCGGTTGAGATGATCCAAACGCTGCAGGCTAGCCTCAAGCCTTGCAGTTTCTTCCTTTTGAGCTTTGATACGCTCGGCAACCGTTTTGTTTTGCCCAAGCGCCCAGATAAACATACCGAACATCACCAGAGCTATGAGCGACAGGATGATAAACCACCCCGCGAATTTTTTGTTTTGCCAAAGGTTTTGGGAGGGCTGTTGCTGTTGTGACATTTTGCGTATGGGTATGGTTATATTGCTCCCGCAAAGGTAGTAAGAATGGCGGTTTTGCGTTTGAACCCGAAAGCACCCTAATCGAAAATACGCGATTCGGGAATTCTATTCTCAAATTTTCGCAAGTCGGGTGTCCACCACAGGTTGATACGTGCAACATAACGCTGACGGTAGTCGTAGCCGCGCCCAACCCGCTGCCCCATGGTGTACATAAGACCGGCAGAGATTGCCACTTTGGTGCTGAGAATGTATCCAATTGAAGGATAAATCCTCAGGTCTTCGAGGGGGGCATCCACCACAACCCTTCCGCTCTGCATAATGATTTCGGCATTGATAACATCCGCGTAAAAGACGCCCGGTTTAAAAGTCGGACCGTTAATAGGTATTTTGAAAAGTAGGCGGTATCGCCAACGATCACGATAAACCCAATCAGAGCCAACCCTATTGTTTCGATTCCAGCGGTGCTCTATTCGTATACGATGCTGAAGAACAAAAGCTTTTCTTCCTAGGGTTCCCTTCATCGGAAAGCTGTACTCATGCCATATACGGGGTTCCAGGGTAAGGTTTTCAAATTCTTCGTTGCCTGGATCGGGCGAAAAGTTTAGACGAAGTACCGGCCCCACTGTAAATATGAATCTATCAGAAAACTTATAGGTAATGGCGTGACGGTTATAGATTTGAGCCATCCTTCCCACAAAGGGGACATTACCAAAGTTGGCTCGCCGGTAGTGGTGTTGTGCTTCGTAGTAGAGTTTATCACCTAGCCTGATGGTGGTATAGGTTCCAAGCCAGACTAAAGTTCCGGGGTCTTCAAATCGGGCACCGTCAGGAATGTTAAACTCTGGGTCTTGCGCAAAGGTGGGTTTGGGGTATATGAGCAACAGCAGTAGGGCAAAGAACAAGCCTCTTTGCAGGAAATGCATCATACGGTATTGCTGAAGTATTCCTCTGAAATCCACGAATCAATTCAGGTTAAGGTTCAGTGACAGAATCTGCATGATTTCTTCAGGGTCTGAAACTCTGCGAAGTTGTCTTTCCATTTCTCGCGTGTCCTGATCCCGTAACTCAACCATGCGCTGATAGAGATTCACCATGTTTTGTTGTTTTACTTTCAGCTTTCCGCATTCTACATTCGCCACCATGTCGTCGATTACCAATGGCAATAAGGTGTTCTCGTACACACGGTACAAACGATCTTTGATTCTTTCGTCCATGTAGGTGAAGGTGTAGGCATTCCACACGCTTCGGGTATAGATTTCTTCGAGTCTTTCTATTCGCAAAGGAATGCGCTCGATCATTTCATAGGCTTCAATGGCCTCACGGTAACAGTTTTGCACAGCTTTAATCTGGTCAATCTTTTGGTCAATGTCAAGGCGGGCATAGCGCTTAAACTCCTCTTTTGCCAGGCTCGTCACTGCCTCACTAATACGCTCATGAAACCTGTTAAAGTCTTCTCTGCCGGCCTCGTTGCGGTATAAAGCTAACACCGAGTCACGCTTCTCTACCAATCTTTCTTCACGCTCAGTTAATTCTCCTTCCAGTTGATAGCGTTCGAGAATGTCTGAAGTTTCCTCACTAAGTTCACGTGCTATTTGAAGAATCCGCTCTGTATGGTGATGAATGCTGTGAAGGCTGCCATTTTCAGGGAGCAAGGGTGAAGGAAAGTCAAAAACAGTGCTGAAAGGCTTGCCTTTTAGTTCAAAATCAATGCTTGAGGGGTAGGTGATGATTGGTGTAATGTGCGGAATCAACTGGTCTCGATCTACGTACAAAAGCGCATCATCCGTAACTCGATCAACGCATGGCGTGAGCTTCTGCAGCCTGTCCTGAAGAATTTCCATCACCTTAACATTGCGGGCAATTTCTTTGTGAGCGTGTTGACTTACTTCCAACAGGAGATTACTGAGGAAGATCTCAACCATTGTAGTTGCTTCCATATAAAGCTCTCCAACTTCTTTTCTCTTTCTTTCATCCGCTCTGGACATCGGAAACTTTTTCAGAAGGATGACCGGTTTGGTAACTGAACTGGCACCGGGTAGTTTTGTCCAAATATCAAGACTGTCATATCGAGAAAATGAATGCATAAAATTCTCGATTGCCTGGTTGGATTTACCCATTATTTCCGGAGTGGATGCGTGAGTGCTGTCGTGGAATGGTGTCCGAAATTCATTTTGATGTATGGTAGAGAATTCAAGGGCTTTGAAGTAGAGTTCATCCATGGGGCGCTCTTCCCAATTTTCGTCGTCATCTGCGTCAAGAGTTAAACCCGAATGCCTGACTTCAACGCGCCGGTTGTTCAATCGAAAATAATGCTCGGTTAGTTTGCCGTTTTGGAAAAAGCGAAATTCTTCGAGCACCATTCCGTTTGGGCCTTTGTGTAGTAATTTCCATTCTCCTGAAGGCTTTCCGGTGTCGTTAAATTTTGCCGACAACGCAATGTCTTTTTTATACGCTGTAAACTTGTCGGTCAACACACCATTTTTAGCAATGCCTTGAGCGTGAAACACAGTATCGACTATATTGCTGTTGGCAACAAGAAATTTATTTGCAGTCCAGCGTCCGTCAGCCAGACCGTTTTTGAACTTTCCTTCCACAAGATACTCAAATCCGTTGGCCTCTTTAACCAGAAGGTTACCTTTGATGTAAAAGTTTTCGCTGACTTCGAACTGTTTGAGGCTGAACAACCAACTGCCATCTTTTTCGCCTTTGGCGTATTTGCCTGCATACGATATTCCGGTGAGTATAGACTTGTCGTCGGGCATTCTTCTGGATGACTCGAACTTAAAGGGGCCATCAAAAATAGTGTCACGTCGATGGATTGAATATTGATATTCCGCGCTGCCCTGCCAAAATTCACCAATCGAAAAGACTCCTGAATAAAGCGCACGATCTTGTTCGCCCTGAGCCATAGAGTGGTTGAGCAAGAACAGTAACTGGAAGGCAATAAGAATAAATGATATTCTGTTAAAGAACTTCAAATTCAAGTGCTTAAGCGTTTTGGGGGTGGTTGCGCAGCGGAACTTCGTGTTTACAATTTTCAGGAAATTCAAGGCGCAAATGTAGTAAAAGCATGTGACACTTGTGAATGAAATACCGAATGATCACAAAGCAAAAACTTTAAGAAATGCTAATCCTTGATGAGGTTTGCACCGTCCCGTCAGAAAGCATATTTATAGCGCCGCTGATTTCTGCTGAGGATGTCTATAAAGAGGTAAAACATGGGCCCCTGACTGACATCAACTTGACGGTTGTTGCCGCGAAAGTTCAACTGGTAAATGTATCCAAGCTCAATGCGCGTCCAGTCCCAAAATCGATAACCAAGCCCAACATAGTTACGGTTTTGCGAAAAGTGGTTTGTGCCGTAATCTTTGCCAAATTCCACATGCATTTCGGAATACTTGGACATATAGAGCGTATTGTTCTTGTAGAAGTAATCGGTGTTGAGCGGAGTTCTGAGGCGCAGACGGTAACGTACCCTGAAATTTTGATTGGGCCCTTCGGGTCTGTCAATTCCGCGCCACCTCGATTCTAACCGAATCCGGTGTGTAAAGTTGAATCTTCCGAAAAACACGTAGTTGTTGATTTGCAGCGTTGTTCGAAGTTCTCGCTCAAAGTTGGAATTCAAATCACTCTCGGCGGGATATCTGGGCGCAGTAAAGAACATCCCAACGGGATTTAGGTGTATTCGGGTCATTTTTGTTGCCTGATAGGCAATCCACGGGCGAATACTGTAACGCAGAGGTTGGGCCCAAAAATCGCCCTCACCAAGTTCACTTTGTCTGCGATACACAACGTCCAGTTCCCAAGCCCATTTTGTGGAATCATTAAAGAAATCAGCAATGGTGTATTTGGTGTACATGATGCGGTTATCCAGATGCTCAGTGTCGTCTTGAGCCAAAGCACTTGTTAAAGGCAAAAAAACAGCCGAGGCAGCAAGGAGAAATATCTTTCTTAAGGGCATCATATCTCCAAAATTCTCTCAATTCTCGCAGGAACTCGCTCACGACGCAATGTTCTGTTGAGTTGCACCACGTTTTGGGATTGACTGTTCCGAACAAGATACTTCACTCTTTTTTCCAACCCCTTTATCTTTTGCATCACACTTTGTTGTTCCTCACAGGAATTGCTGTTTAACAATTCGTTGGCATAAGATCTCAAAAGGATACGCGATGCACTTTCCACACCCTCCAGTATATTTGTTTCCAAGGGACGATAATCGAAAGGATTATCCCGGTACACTGTAAAAAGGCTGTCGCTCCAATACTCCAGAATTCCATCCATTCTGTTAAGCATCATCTTGTTGTCAATCAGAAATGCATTTACACAACTGATTTCTGAACCGCTCCGAATCATTTCCTTCTGATCCATTCCATTGCTGAGATACTTCCTTCGCAAGTCTTCAAGAATCTGCTCTTGGGCACTGAAGTACATTTTGTACGAAAACGACATGTCATCTGGGGTACTTTTGGCGTACGCTTCTCGCTTGGAGTACAATTGAATCAAGATCGTGTCCTGAGCAGCAATAAGCCTGTCAAGGCTGTCAATGATATCTTGCTTTTCAAAGATTTGCATTGATGCAAGAACCGAACTCATATACCTGTCTTGAATCTCATTCAATTCTATCAGGTAATTTTCCATTTGACGGAGCAATGGGTTGGGCTTATCAACTCGGTGTGTTGTAACAAAAGAAATTTTATACTCTGAATCATTGACACCAATAACAAGAGTGTCAGGCCTGTTTAAACCCGGAACTCCCTCTTCGTAGTACTTGTCTCTGAATCTGAAATTAAAATATCCGGAGTTGATTTTCTTCAACACATCTTTCACCAGCAACTGTTTTTTGTCTATGTGCTTTAGAATCTGGTAGTTTATGTATGTGGTGTCGTTGTTGACAGCCCTCATTTGTAGTGATGGTCTGTTTAATAGTGCTTGCAGCTCAGCCCGTTTATCGTCCAATAATGATGTGAGATACTGCGCAAGAGAGTCGTCTCCGGTCGGGTACACAAATTCAAAACGGCGCGTGAGCTTCAGGATGGATCTTGTGGTGTCGTGGCCCAAAAAGGATGAATGAAGCGAATCGAAAGTTGTGAGGTGCGATGTCAAAAGGGCATTTCCTTGCTGTTGCAGTTGCAACTTTGGGTCAAACGTTTGATAACCCAGATTGAATTGAACACCGAACCATCTATTTGATACTTTGAAATTCAAGTCTGAAGGGGCTACCTTCAGGCTATCCAATTTATCAATCACGTCATTGTACGTGACAAAGTCTATGGTTTCATTTTGCTCCTTGTCGGTAATCTTTAGACTCAAGAGAAATCCATCTGTGTAAGTCCGGGATTCAACAACATTTACTCCATTGAGCTTATAACCGAACTCGACAGTTCCATCAAAATACCCGTGGTCATTAATGCTGCCCTTCGCATATCTGCCATCTTCCTCAAAAGCAAAAACACCAACAATCGTATCGTTATTGTACTCTGCGGAAGCTATACTTTGCTGCTTGCTATACCGGTCATTAACAACTTTTTGCCTTAATATACTGGATTTTCCATGCAATTTTCCGGCTGAAAAACCAATTGAATACACATCTTCGGTTCCGTTCAATCTGAATTGCAGAGTGGGTTTCCATGCTTGATTCATTTTTAACTCACTTGCTTCGTATGTGTTCAATGAGTAATTCCAATCACCGTGTTCAAGACCTACAAAAAAACGCCCCTCAAATTTTGCATCTTTGAGTATGATGCGATTTCCATCTATTATGGGCATCAGTGGGGCATTGAACTTGAATATTCCATTGCGGATTTTCACGGAATCAATCAGAGCATAGTCCCACCTCAGTTCGCCCTGAAAGTTGCCAATAATTGTGTCAGTGGTCACCTGAGTATTGTCCTGAGCGGAAGAGTAACCAAAGGTGAAAAACGTCAATATGGTTATCAGTATCCTCATACCTTATCTATTGTTCAGTGATCTGAACAGAAAGTAGCCGATTTCTAGATTAAATGTGTTGATAATACCCTGATCTTTCTTGTCGATGTTGATAAAACCCGTGAATGATCGGATTCGAACAATCACATTTCGATGTTCCATACTGGCGCCAAAACTCCAGCCGACATCGAATCTGTTAAAATCAGAAGTGTTGTAGATAAAGTAGTCAGAACTCTCTGCGGGGAAGTTTTCATAACCATTGACTTCAGAGTCGAGACGCATGCCTACAAAAGCACCCAGAATGATTCTGAAATCATACCTTCTCCATATAGGCAACTCCCATGCTGTTGAAATGGGGATATTCAAATACCAGTTGCTTGCTTCTACCTGGCCGGGTTCCACACTGTACCGAAAATTCAGTTGTGATGCGTTTATTCCGGCGGTTAAAAACACTTTTCCACTTAGAGGAAAGTATTGTTCTAGGCCAAACACCGGCCCAATACCGTAGCTGAGATTCCTCGCATGGTTACTGTACGACACTCCTCCATGGTTAACCCCCCCCATAACATAAGTGTCGTCCAAAAAGAAACTCACTTTAGAACGCGCCAGTGCTGCAAAAGTAAGGGTATCAGGCTCACTTTCTTGTGAGTATGAAAAGACTGACGTGCCAAATACAAAACTGAAAATGATATGTATTGATAACAGCCTCATTACTGGTACGAGTCAGGAAAAGTAGTTTTGAACCCCCAAAAGGGCAACTTGCGTCGGAATCTAGAACTGGTTATGATTGAGATGGTATAATCTCGTTGCAAAATGCAGAATATTAGTGTTGTTTTCTTAATGCTTCAGTGTTCCAAATACCGCCTGAGGTGGGCAATTCAATGTGGTGGTAAAAGTAAAAAGCTAGAGACCTAAAAATTTCCGGTTACGAAAAATTAACATGGTAAAACTCAATAGAGCCCTGCCATCTCCAGAAGGTGGTCAATTCAAACTCGCCTCATTGAACACATACTGCACAATATTAGCGCCCATTTTCAGCGCCTTCCGCCTCGTTTCCTCGGTATTGCCGTGTACTTCGGTATCTTCCCATCCGTCGCTCAGGTCGGTTTCATAGGTGTAGTAAAGCACCAGACGTCCGTCGTGAAACAAGCCGAAACCTTGGGGTGGCTTACCGTCGTGCTCGTGAATTTTGGGCAGCCCGTCGGGAAAATGAAAACGCTGGTTGTAGATGGGGTGGTTAAAGGGCAGTTCTACGAGTTTTTGGTCGGGAAAAACGCGCTCCAGTTGTGGGCGTATAAAGGGATCCATGCCGTAATTGTCGTCAATGTGCAGAAACCCGCCTCCTTCGAGATAGGTGCGCAGGTTTTCGGCTTCGGAGGCACTGAACACTACGTTTCCGTGACCGGTCATGTGCACAAAAGGGTAGTTGAACAAATCGGGGCTTCCCACTTCCACCACAGCCACATCCTCGTTGACGTGCATACCCAGCTCTTCATTGCAGAATTTCACCAGGTTGGGCACGGCTGTCGGGTCGGAGTACCAGTCACCACCGCCTTTGTATTTGAGCACGGCAAACTGGTAAGAGCCCTTTTGCGCATGGGCTGAGAGGGTAAGAAAACCGAGTAAGAGCAGGAAGTATCGCATTCTTATGGGCATTGATTTACAAATTGATAGGTGAGGAGGGTGTCGCTGCAATCCACTACTACAAGGTATTGCTGCTCCCTTACCACCTGAAAGGTTTGGAAGCTCCCGGGCAGCACTATTTGGGCTTCGGGCACTCCCACGTACACCAACGCGGTATCGTTGCAGGCATTGTCCAAACGCAGCTCACCGTTAAAATGGGCGTTGTACACAATGTTGAACTTTCGCTCCAAAACAGGGTCGCAGATTTTGTTGATCTGCGCTTGATTGCACGTCATAAAAACCGGTATTACGGCCAAAAACAAAAGCTTGTGTGGTTTCATAGAGTTTTGAGTGCCAAGCAGTGAACAGCGGCAATAGCGGCTGTTTCCGTGCGCAACCTTGCGTTGCCCAAAGATACGGCTTTAAAACCGGCCGCAAGAGCAGCCTTTACTTCGGATTCGTCGAAATCACCCTCGGGGCCAATCAACACGGTAACTGCTCCGGAGATTTCCTCGTGCATCAGATGCGGAAGATTATCTGCCCTGCAATGCGCAATAAAGCGCGACTCATTCGGCTGACTGTGCTGTTTGAGAAAGTTTTTAAGCGAGGTAGTTTCGGTGATCTCCGGAAGGTAAGCCTGCATGGATTGTTTCATGGCAGACACCAGGATTTTACGGCACCGCTCGGTTTTTATCACCTTGCGCTCGCTGTGATGGGTTATGAGCGGAACAATGCGCTCAACCCCCAGCTCCGTGGCTTTTTCCAAAAACCACTCAAAGCGATCTATTTGCCGGGTTGGAGAAACGGCCATGGTGAGTTGCACTTTACGTTGCGGCAGCGTTTGCTTCTCCAACACATCAAAAACACATTGTTTCTTCAGAACGGCTGCAAGACTGCCGCGGTAGAAGTTTCCTTTTCCGTCCAGAACCCGGGCCTCATCACCGGTTTCCAGCCGCAGTACCTTGATGGCGTGGCGGCTTTCTTCCTCAGAAAGAAGCAACCCCTGTGGAGTGATGGTTTCGGTGTAGAAAACGTGCAAAGTCGTGCCGGGTAATTTATGGTAGTATTATCGCTTGATGACTTTTTCGGTCACCGTTTCACCATTTTCGCTCATCACCCTCAGGATGTAAGTTCCGCCGGCAAGGTGCCCCATGTCAAAGCTAAGGAGGTTTCGTCCTTCTTTAATGCGGTCGTTATAGAGCTGTGCAACCACGCGCCCCTGAATATCGAACAGCGAAATATCAGCCAGAAAGGCGCGGTCATGCGTAATTTCCAGCGAGAACATATCGCGCATCGGGTTGGGGAAGGCGGTTAACTGCATGGCAGGCTCCGTAGGGTTATGCTCCTGCACACTCACAAACTGTCCGGAAATGCTGAGTTCGGCCAACCATGTTCCGTGCCGTTGATTTTGGAGTCCAAACGAGCCGGCTATCCAAACGTTTCCGGGTGTGCCGTAAACGGGTTGTGAACCTGAGTAATCGCCCCAGCGGTCGTAAGTTCCGCTTAGAACATTCACGTAGTTGTCGCCCTCTTTCAGGATGATGCGCTCGCTGTAATCCTGTTGGTTGTGGTCGTAGTACACACATGAAGTACCTGCAAAGTGTTCAGGCCCGGTGTGAACAAAGGAGATGAGCGTGTTTTGATCTACGCCATGCGTGCCCATCAGCGAAATGTTGGGGTATCCTATGTCGAGGTCATCTTGCGGAAAGGAAATGATATGGCCCGAAACCGAAGGATTGCTGCTCAGGTTTTCAATAAAGCCGTGATACACCGCCGTTACTCCGCTTTCAGGATCTAGGCAATTTTGCACGAATTGAATGTTATCGTCGTCAAAGAGCACTGCGCCCAGGATGCGTGAATCATTGGTGTCGAAAATGTGGTCGTTTGCCTGACGAGCCTCGGGAGCGAGGAAGTATGGTTGGTTGGAGGTTAGGGCCTGAATGGTCACTTCCGCCTCACCGCTCGCCAGTGTGTTGCTTACTTCCAGCAAGAAAATGGTGTCATTTTCCAGCGCGAAGTTTCTGTTAGACAGCAGGTACATGTTTGTTTTGTCGAAAAAGGCTTCTCCATCCACAGGGTTTAGGTTGCGAATAAGGGTGTTGCCCCAGGTGAAATCAGTCAGAAGTTCAGCTTCCATGTCGTCTTCTGCGCTGTAAACGGATTCTTTGTCAATTTGCCAGATCATCGAGCCGTCAAAGCCTGTTTGCCATGGCTCGCCGGGGATAATAAAGTTTGCGGTGATGAAAAAATCGGAAGCGTTTTGCGATATGGCCGGATAGTCCGTCCATCGGTTGTTGTCAAATGGATTGCCGGGTAGGGAGTAGAAATCCCATTCGCCCGTGGGGTTACCGGGTTCAGACACTGCAAAAATGATAAGCGAGAGGTTGGGTGTTGATGCTCGCAGGAAAACAAAGAAAAACCTGTCTGCTTCAGGGTCATAAATGATTTTCGGGTCGTATTTAGCCGGTGTACCAAACTGAAAAGATGTGAAAGTGTTGAAGTTTGCGTCGTACAGAAGCGAGTCTTCCACCAGGTCGTAGATGTAAATGGTTGAATTGATCACTGAAATCAGTTTGCCGTCATTAGATATAGCCATGTTGTTATCGCAAGGAACACTTAAGGTCGAGGCGTTGCCTTCAAACATTCTTCCTACGTCCGGACCATTCACAGAACTGCGCTGACCGCCTGAAGAGTTGCCATTGCGAATGGGGTATTCTGCACGCTGTATGGCTTTTTGTTCGCGAAGAAATGACCGATAATCAGTGCCTCCGGGCGAGGGCATCTCCAGATTGAGCACAGAAACGTTCCAGTCGGGTTCGGGCGATTGCTGCGACAGGTTAACCGATTGGTGCTTGGTTACTTGAAACCTTTCGCGCTTGTAGTCAAACTCCTGGGCCGAAGTGGTCAGCACACACGAAGCAATTAGCAGGGCGATAAATACAACTCTCATTGGGGTGGTTTTTTTTTTGCATAGCGTAGGTAGTAATA
>SKUL01000282.1 GCA_007129985.1 Flavobacteriales bacterium | reverse complement strand
TTGCCACAGGAACGCTTTCTGAGCGCCATGTGGAGGTGGACGAGCGCACGGCTGCCACGGTGATGCTCGTTTCAGGAGGCTACCCGGGAAGCTACGCGAAAGGAAAAACCATTACCGGCCTCGATGCTGTATCCGAAAATGTGCTTGTTTTTCAGGCGGGAACAACCTTTGGCGACAACGACTCGGTGCAGACTTCCGGCGGACGGGTAGTAGCCATCACAGCTTTTGGGAAAGACCTTGAGCGCGCACTGGGCAAAGCCTACGAAGCGGCCAATAACGTGCAGTTCGAAGGAAAAAGCCTCCGTACAGACATCGGTCAGGATTTACTCGAAATGAAAGTGGGGCGGTAAACGCCTACAGCGCTTTTCAGCAGACTCTACTGAAGCGTTCCGTTCTGCTCAGCCTCTTTATTGTACTTTGACTGGGCTCGCAACCAGTAGAAAAGTCCGAAGAATCCCATCACAATGAAGATGGTGTTTGGGTTTACTCCAAGGTCGCCAATCGGGACCAACAGGGCGTCGAACGTCCATACAACCAGTTTTCCGAGGGGGTTTACGATATAGTCCATGGTACAGGTGCTTAATGAGTCGGCTCCAAAAGTAGTACATCTCGTGGAAAGAGCGTTATTTTTAGCGCGTGATTCTACGCATTTTCCGCTCCAACCAGCCCATCCTCTTTGCCATGCTGATTCCCATTGGTTTGATGCTGTGGTTTCCGGGCTTGTGGTATTCTCCGGGCGCGATTTCTGATTTTAGTGTATTGCCCGGATTGTACGAGCTGTTGCATCCACAGGCCTTGCTCGGAATCGGACTGGCTTTTTTGTTTTTGGGAGCATTGGTGTTTAATCAGCTTTTTCAGCAATACGACCTGATAGAACGTCGCAATCAATTGCCGGGCCTGTGTTTTGTGCTGGCGTTTTCATGGTCGCCGGCCTTGCTTGTGTACAGCTATTTTCTGCCCGGATTGGTATTTGTGCTATTGGCGCTCCGTCGCATCATGCAGGTGTACCGGCAAACATGGGTAATCCGCGAAATGTACGACGTTGGGCTGTTGCTGGGTCTCGCCGCGTTGTGCTATCTGCCTTTCACTGTATTGCTGCTTGCAGGGTGGCTGAGTCTTATCGTTTTGCGACCTTTTATCTGGCGTGAATGGTTGGCGCTATTGAGTGGTTTCCTGACCATCGCACTTCTTTCGGCCGGCATCTATTACGTCTTTATGGGAGCAGACTGGCCCCAACCGTGGGTAAGCACAGCAGATGCACCGCGCGCACTCGCTCCCGCTGTGTTCAAATACAGTGCTGCTTTGCTCTTTGTATTGCTCGGGCTGGTGGCAACGCCAACTTTTTTGCAATCGCTCGGGCGCAGCACCATGCGCAACCGCAATCTTCGCCTTGTGCTCGTGGTTTTTGGTGCCGTAACGCTGGCCATTTTTCCGCTGCTCTATTTTGGTCTTCCACGCATGAATAACCTCCAGATTGTAGGGTTTCCCATCGCACTCATGTTGGTATATGCCGTGGCCGACAAGCGGGTAAACTGGATGATAACCACCCTGTTTTACATTTTGATTGCCATGGCCCTGCTTATGAACGTTGGATTCATTTTCTGGAATCAGGCTGCATAATTCCCATCAGAAATAGACCGCGTTCAATCAACGCACCGTGCAGAATGCTTACCTTCGCAGCAGCAAAAGCTGAATGCCTCGCTACACAACATAAATCACACACTCTATGAAATTTGGCGTTGTAATTTTCCCGGGCTCCAACTGCGATGAAGACATGATTTACGTGCTCGAATCCATCATGGGTCAGCAGGTAGAACGACTATGGCACAAAGACACCGACCTCAAAGGTTGCAATATGATTGTGCTTCCCGGTGGTTTTTCCTACGGGGATTACTTACGATCAGGTGCAATTGCGCGCTTTTCGCCCATCATGGAGCAGGTGATACGCTTCAGCGAAAAAGGCGGTTATGTGCTGGGAATCTGCAATGGCTTTCAGGTACTTTGCGAGGCCGGCATGCTCCCGGGAGCACTCCTGCACAATAACAGCCGCCAGTTCATTTGCAAGAATGTGTACCTCACCCCGGACAATCACGAGACTTTGGTAACGCGCAGCATACCACCGGGCGATGTACTCAAAATCCCCATCGCTCACGGCGAAGGCAAATACTACCTCCCGGATGATGAACTCGAGAAAATAACGGAGAATGGCCAGGTACTCTTCCGCTACTGCGACGAACAAGGCAAGGTAAGCGAAGCTGCAAACCCCAACGGCTCGGTGGCAAACATTGCGGGTGTGTGCAACGCCGGAAAAAATGTGTTTGGCATGATGCCGCATCCCGAGCGCGCTGCAGATATTGAACTGGGCAATGTGGACGGCCGCTTGATTTTTGAGTCCATCCTCGATACCATCGCGGCATCCGAAGTATGACAAACGCTTTGTGCAACCAAAGCGAAAAGCTTGCGTATTTTTGATGTATGAAATGGGCCACCCTCGTCTGTAGCCTCATGCTTGCATGGAGCGCCAATGCACAGCTTCCTTGCGACCATCCCGACCGCATACCACTTACGGTGAAAGTGCCCAATGTGTTTACACCCAACGGCGATGGTGTGAATGACCTTTTCAGACCCGAATACAATATCCTTTCTTTCGATACCTACCAATTGCAGGTGTTTAATCGCGCCGGAACACTCATTTTTTACAGTGACCGTCCGGGAATGGGCTGGGATGGACGAACCGTTTCGGGTGTCATCGCACCCGAAGGGTCCTATTTCTATGTGCTTGAATACGCCGGGCCATGTGAGAGTGACCGCCTGACCGGAATTCTCAATCTGCTGCGCTAAGGCCTCTCAACCGCAAACCGTATCTTTACCCGCGCATGTCGGAGCCCAAACCCTATATCGTAGGTATTGCAGGAGGCAGCGCCTCAGGAAAAACTTCTTTCCTCAATGAATTGCGCGCCGGAATGCCCGAAGGAAGCATTTGCGTTATCTCGCAAGACAACTACTACCTGCCGCGCGAAATGCAGGCAACGGATGTACATGGGCAGATCAACTTCGACCTGCCGACATCTATTCATCGCGAAGACTTTGTAAACGACCTGAAGAAACTAGTAGCCGGTGAACAGGTTTGCCGCCGCGAGTACGACTTCAATAACCCCAGGGCAGAGCCCAAACAGGTCTGCGCAGACCCTGCCCCCATCATCGTAATGGAAGGACTCTTTGTTTTTCACTTCACCGAAATCTGGGAAATGCTAGACCTGAAGGTGTACATTGATGCGCGCCACGACATCAAGCTGCAACGCCGCATTGCTCGCGATGCCGTTGAGCGGGGCTACGATGAATCGGTTGTGCGATACCAGTGGCTTCACCACGTAATGCCGGCCTACTACAAGTTCTTGCGCCCCTATCGCGACCTTGTGGACGTGATTGTTACCAACAACACACACTACAGGAACGGGCTCAGGGTGTTAAACAATCACCTGCTTGCGGTGTTAAAAGAGCAGACTGTGGAACTACCCGCAGTTTCTCACTCTCCACACCATGCGTAATGTCTTTTTTCTTGCAATCACGTTGCTCACCGCGACATACGTTCACGCCCAGGATGACGTGCCCAACGGCGGATTTGAAGAATGGGTAAACGGTGGCGGCTTTTTCAATAGCTACCGAAACCCAGCGGGCTGGGGTACCCTCAACTCTGAAACAGCCTTGTTCGGAGTTACCACGGTGCGCAGAGCATCTAATCCTAACGAAGTGTACAGCGGGCAATATGCACTTAAACTTCAGAGTCAGTTCTTTTTGCTGGCCAACGAGGTGATACCGGGGCTTTGCCTCACGGGGAATTTCAACATCCAAACCCGGCAAATTGAAGGCGGCCTCCCTTTCAACCTGCGCCCTGAAAGCATCAGCGGATGGTATCAATACAGCCCTGCGAATGTGGATACCGGTCAGGTTGGGGTGGTGCTCACGCGGTGGAACGCGCTCGACAACAAACGCGACACCGTCGGAATGGGCGGCCACTTCGCAACCCAAGCTACCAATACATTCACCTTTTTCGACGGTCCGATTGAATACATGAGTGACGCTGCGCCCGACACGATTATGGTGGTATTGGTGTCGAGCTCTGCACACAGTCCACAAAACGGCTCGGTGTTTATCCTCGATGACCTGGCGCTCAACTTCACCACAACCTCGGTTCCGTTGCAGGAAATCCTAGAGGCGAAGACCTATCCCAATCCAACCCGTGATTTTCTGAACTACGATGTTCGCGGCTCTGCCGAGGTGTTGGTTTACGCCACGTCCGGCTCTTTGGCCAAAAAGCTGCCCCTCGTTGCCGATAAAGGAATGATTGACTTGTCTGACCTTCAAAAGGGCAGCTACCTGCTGCATTTCCTAAACGAACGCGGCGAGCTGAACGCGGTGGCGCGCATCGTGCTGGCTTGATGGCATCCACCTAGTCGTTGCTTTTAAACCGGTCTATTTTTCTTCTGTCGCGCTTGGTTGGTCTTCCGCGGTCGTGCTGAAAAAGTATCTGCTCACGTTGCGCGAGTCTGTATTCCTCGAGCCTCGCGCGTTCTTCAGGCGGCGTATTTTCCTGCAGGTATTCAGGCACAAGGGCGCCCTTTACCCGGTTGGCGGGGTGACCCAAAATCTCAAACGTGCGCCAGATGGGTGTGGTTTTTACTGCTATATCATCGCCTTTTTTGGCAAGCTGGGCAGCCTTGGCCGTTTTGCCATTGATGGTTACGTGTCCTTTTTTACAGGCTGCCGCTGCCTGACTACGCGTTTTGAACAGACGTACCATCCAGAGGTATTTATCGAGTCGGGGGTCGCTCATCGGCAGTAGCGTTTCATCACCGCAAACGACGGCTGATAACCATTTTCGCCCGCACTGCTCAGGTGCTTGCAGGCGTCTTCCCGGTCGTTGAGGTAGAGCAGCGTAAGGGCCAGGTTGAAATGAACAGTACCCAGATTGGGCATGAGTTCAAGAATATCACGGTAGGTCTTCACAGCCGAGCGGTGGTCGCCCAGGGATGCATACAAGTTGGCCAAATTAAATCGCGCAGGAATAAACTCCGGTTTGAGCACAATGATGCGCTCAAGGTTTCCGGCCAGTTGGTGGTAGTCGCCCGCAATGGCACTGCCGGCCTCGTCGGGCTTGTACTTTTCGCTAAAGGAAGCTTCAAGGGCATCCGTCAAAAACATCATGCGATGCAACACATACGAGCGGTTCAGGAGTGCAATGGTGTGGTCGGGTTCTTCACTCAGCACGGCGTCGTACACCTCAAGGGCCAGCTCGTAGTTTTCGAGCAGTTGAAACAAAATACCCTGCTGAATGAGCGCCATTCGATTGTCGGGGTTTTCGGCAAGGTCGCGGTTCAGCCGCTCCTGTCGCTCTTCGGCGCGGTCCAGCATCCAGCCCGGATGACTCATCGCAACCATGGGCCGGGTAGAAGATGTCATGCGCGTGAGAATGCCCAGATAGAGGGCCTCCGATTTGAGCGAGTCGGGCACCCAGGGCTCCGGCACGATGAAAAAATCGGGAGCCGGCCTGATTTCCGTTCGCTTGTTTTGAATGCGTCCAAAGCGTGTGTCAGACCCCTGAAAATCCTCCCGAATGGTGGCCAGCTCGCGAATCTTGCTCAGCTCTTCAGCCTGCTCAATTCCACTCAGGGCGTACATTTCCGACTTGATTTCTCTCGCGCGGTCCATGTCTTTTTGCGCCTTGTAATTCAAGCCCATCCGTGAGTACGCCATGGCGCGGTTGAAATAGGCTTCGGCCATGCCCGGATAGATTTCAATGGCTTTGCTGAGGTCTTCTACCGCCGCAGAATACTTGCCTTTGTCGAAATACATGCTACCGCGGTTGAAATAGGTAATCATGTGCCCGCCGGTAAGCACAATTACCATGGTAAAGTCTTCGATGGCTCCGTCCTTGTCGCCGATTTCAGCCAGTAAATTTCCCCGCTCAAAGTAGGCCATCGCGGAGGCAGGGTCAATGCCAATCATGCGCGAATATTGGTTCAGAGCGCGCTCGGGCTGGTCCAGTTCGCGGTAAACATGAGCCAGTTGAAACATGGCGTGGAGATTCAACGAATCAAGCTCCAGCGCTTTATCGAGATCCTTCAACGCTTCGTCGTATTTGAGCTGAAAAGCATAGGTCATACCCCGTTTGGTGTAGGTATCGCTGTTGAACTGATTGATTTTAAGCGCACGCGAATAATCACGAATGGCTTCTTCAAGGTCGTAGGTCTGATACCTGTTCCAAGCCCTGCACAGAAATGCCCGCTCGTTCTTTTTGTTGATGCGAATGGCCTGGTTGCAAAGCTCAATGGCTTCCTGGTGTTCTTCCAGATGTGTTTTGGTAAAAGCCTTACTTACGAGGATGTTGTCATTGAAGGGCTCAAGACGTAATGCGCGGTCAAAATCATTGATGGCATCGTGAAAATTCATCAGGCGCTCTCTGCTCACGCCGCGGTATAGCAGCGCGTCGGGAAAGTTGGGCTTGATGTTGAGCGCCGAAGTAAGGTCTTGTTCGGCCCCCTTGTAATCGCCCAGATTGTACCGCGCTACAGCCCTCAAAAAGAAGGGTTCGTACAGGTCGGGGCGGACGGGAATAACCCCGTTGAGCAAATGAATGGCCTCCGTAAAGTCATTTCGCCCCAGGGCCTGTTTGCTCTTAAAAATCTGGTTGTTGACATTGACCTGAGCGCAAAGCTCAATCGGAAGAATGAGTAGTATGAGGAAAAAGGCTCGCACAGAAGTGTATCAAGCTACGAAGATAAGAATGCCATTTGGAGGCATAGAACAAAAAACCCCGACATTCGTCGGGGCTTTCAGTTAAGGTTTATAATTCTTTGTCTTCTCATCGTCCTGACTGCGCGTAATTCATCATTTGCAATCGGAGTTCCTGGAGCATAGCAAGCTGCGCAATGTAGGCGCTGAGGTTGCCTTGCTTCATCAGTTCAACGGCCTTCTTGCGGGCCTCTCGGTAGGTTTTTTTCAGATCAATCATGGCTTTTGTTTTTATTGGTTTCCTAGCCTAAAACAAGCTGTGTGCCAAAGTTGTTCGCGGCACTTTTAGTGATTGATTCAAAGAATGTTACGAACGATAGAAATGCATCTCCTCCACGTAGCGAAAAACCGGCTCGGTAAGCAGGTATCGCACGTCTTTGCCGTCGCGGATGGCGTTGCGGATAAAACTGGCACTTACTTTCATCACCGGTGCATCGCAGAGCTTTACGTTGGGATGTTTTAAAAGCGAGGGGGCCGGCTCCAACTTCATCTGGTCTTCGCGCTCTGATTCGGTAAGAGCGCGCGGGTACACGTAGAGCTCGTGGTGCGCAATAATTTCTTCGTGGTTTCTCCACTTGTGAAAAGTGCGAAGGTTATCCTCACCCATAATCAGGGCAAAACAGTGTTCCGGATATTTCTCGCGCAGATAGGCCAGCGTTTGCACGGTGTAAGACGGCTTTGGCAGCTCGAATTCTATATTGGACGCACGCAGTTTGTTGTTGTCTTCAATGGCCAATCGCACCATGGCCAACCTGTGGTAATCAGCCAGCAGGGTTGACTTTGACTTGATCGGATTTTGGGGTGTCACCACCAGCCAAACCTGATCGAGTTCAGTGTGGTCGGCCATGTAGTTGGCGATGATCAAATGACCCACGTGCACCGGGTTAAACGTGCCGAAATACAAACCTACTTTCATGACTGTAAAAAGGTTTGCACGGTTTCGGTGGCTTGACGAAGGGCTGTTGGAAGGTCGTCGTTGAGCAGCACCACGTCAAAATGAATGGCGTCTTCCAGTTCTTTACGCGCCTTACCGATTCTGCGGTTCAATGTTTCTTCGGTCTCGGTGCCGCGGCTGCGAAGACGGGCCTCCAATGCCTCAATGGAAGGCGGCTTCACAAAAATGCTCAAGGCCTTGTCGCCAAAGGCTTTTTTCAGGTTGATACCACCCTTTACATCCACGTCAAAAACGACATGCTCTCCGCGCTGCCAGATGCGCTCCACCTCGCTGCGAAGGGTTCCGTAGTACATGTCGGGATAGACTTCTTCCCACTCCACAAATTCGTTTTGCTCAATGCGACGCCGGAATTCCTCGACGCTCAGAAAGTGGTAGTCCACGCCGTTCTTTTCGTGGCTGCGCATTGGCCTGCTGCACGCCGATACGGAAAATGCCAGGTTCAGGGGTTGACCGAGCAGGTGATGTACGATGGTGGTTTTTCCGGCGCCTGAGGGTGCCGACAGAATGATGGCTTTGCCTTGCATTACATGATGTTGAGCACCTGCTCCTTAATCTTTTCAAGTTCGTCTTTCATCTGCACAACCAAACGCTGAATGCCCGCATGGTTAGCCTTGCTTCCCAAAGTGTTGATTTCACGGCCCATTTCCTGACCAATAAACCCGAGCTTCTTTCCCTGACCGGGCGGTTCGTCAAGGGTTTCCAGAAAGTAATTGCAGTGGTTCTGAAGCCTCACCAGTTCTTCGGTGATGTCGAGCTTCTCCATATAGTAGATCAACTCCTGCTCGTAGCGGTTTTGATCGAGCTTGTCGGGGCTTGATAGCTCTGTCAATGCCTGACTGAAACGGTTTTTGATGCTTCTTAGGCGCTCACCGGCCTGGCCTTCCACTTCTTTTTGCAGTTGGACGATGTTGTCCACCCTTTGGCGAAGATCCACCTCCAGGTGTCCGCCCTCACGGTTGCGCGAGGCGTTGAGCGCATCAAGGGCTTCGTGCAGCACCATACCGGCCACCTGCCACTCGGCATCTTCCAGTTCGGGTTTCTCGGAGCTCAGTACATCGGGCAAACGCACCACGGTTCCCAGATAGTCCACATCCTTTTGCCCGAAAGATTCCGCAAGACTTCGCAGTTGCTCGTAGTATTTCAACGCCAGTTTTTCATCCACACGGGTTGGGGTGCTGTCTGCGTCCGATTCGGCATAAATTACCAAATCCACTTTTCCGCGAACTACTTTTTCGGTGAGCAGGCCCCTTATTTCCAGTTCTTTTTCGCGGTAGAGCGACGAAGACTTTACGGAAGCGTCCAGTCCTTTGCTGTTGAGTGATTTGACCTCTACGACAATCTTTTTGTTGCTCCACTCTGCGGAGGCTTTGCCGTAACCTGTCATGGATTTAATCATGCGCGTGTGCGTTTGGGCAAAGATAGGAAAAAGGGTGGGGGGCGATGAAGCATCAGTTTTACAACTTCTTCCGGGCGCGGTCAATACCGGGCTTACTCACCAGGTAAACTCCGATAAAGATGAGGATGGCACTCAGCACCTTGCCCAGTGTGAGGCCACCTGTGTAATCAACGGCGCTCCAGCCCAGCCAGGCAAAAAGGGCCGCAAAAGCCGTGGCGGTGAGGGGCTGAAGGTAAATGTAGCTGCTCACCACATTAGGACTCACGATGCGGATGGCGAAGATGTTCAGCAAATAGGCAAAGAAGGTAGTGCCAATCACCACAAAGGCTGCAGCGCCTATGTCGGCCGATGAAAAAGTGTTCCACTCAATGGCGCTGAACTGGTTCCAACCCACCGGCAGAACAACCACCGCCCCGAGCAGAAATACCCAACTAATCACCGTAAGCGGACTGTATTTCTGCATCAGCGGTTTTACCATCACGAGGTAGAGGGCGTAGGACGCGGCATTCAGCAATATCATCAAATCGCCTTTCCAGTTTCCGCTCAGTGCGCTGCCATCGGCGCTGATGAGTATAAGCCAAACTGCTCCTGCACCACCGGCCACAATGCCCATTACCCGAACACCGGCAATGCGTTCGCCGAGCAGTACGCTCGCCATTACAAGCACCAGAATGGGGTTGGCTGTCATGATGATGGCCGCATTGATGGGCGAGGTGAGATTCAATCCGTTGAAGAAAAGCAACTGGTTGCCGGCTACACCAAACAGTCCGCAAAGCGCCAGGCGCCAGAAATCGCGGGGCGCAATGGGCTGGTTTTGCACCGTGAGCCGAAGCATCCAGAACAAGGTGGTGGCTCCCAGCACGCGAAGCATGATAAAGCCCGATGGCTGAATCAAATCGGGCATCAGTCCTTTGGCGATAAGATAGTTGGCTCCGTAAATAAGGTTCACGGCGAGCAAGGCAAGGTGCGCGCGAAACAACCCGCTCATAGCCTAGTACAGGAAATTGTCGTAAGGAAAACGCTCTGCGTGAATGGTCTTTACCATGGCGTAAAGCCTGTCGCGCAGCATGTCGATATTGGTCTTGTTCTGTGCCGAGATGAACAACACGCCATCCTCGCCTGCGCGTCCCATCCAGGTTTTCTTCAGGTCGTCCAGCGAGTCGTTGGCCGCTGTGCGCGGGGTGAGGTCATCGGGGTCTTTCTCCTCAAAACTGAAAGCATCAATCTTGTTGAAAAGCATGAGTGTGGGTTTGTCGAGACAGCCGATGTCATCCAAAGTTTGGTTTACAATGGCAATCTGCTCTTCAAATCCGGGGTGCGAAATGTCAATGACGTGCACCAGAATATCGGCTTCGCGAACCTCATCGAGGGTAGATTTAAAACTCTCAACCAACTGGTGGGGCAGTTTGCGGATAAATCCAACCGTATCACTCAGCAGGCAGGGCACGTTGTGCAGCACAATTTTGCGTACGGTGGTATCGAGCGTGGCAAAGAGCTTGTCTTCGGCAAATACTTCCGACTTGCTCAGCAGGTTCATCAGCGTGGATTTTCCTACGTTGGTATATCCTACAAGCGCCACGCGCACCAATTGGCCGCGATTTCCGCGCTGGGTAGCCATTTGCTTGTCGATTTTCTCGAGGCGCTTTTTGAGAAGTGCAATCTTGTCGAGGATAATCCGGCGGTCGGTTTCTATCTGCGATTCACCGGGGCCACGCATCCCGATTCCCCCTTTCTGCCGCTCAAGGTGCGTCCACATACGTGTCAGGCGGGGCAAGAGGTATTGGTATTGGGCCAGTTCCACCTGGGTTTTTGCGTGGGCTGTGCGGGCGCGATTGGCAAAAATGTCGAGAATCAAGCTGCTTCGGTCGAGCACCTTTACCTTGATATCATCGTTGGTGTTGAGTGAGCGCTCAATGTTGCGCAATTGAGAAGGTGAAAGCTCATCATCAAAAATCACCATGTCAATGTTATGCTCTGAAACGTAGTCCACAATTTCATCGAGCTTACCACTGCCCACAAAGGTTCGCGGATGCGGGGTATCAATCTTCTGAACGAAGCGTTTTACGGTTTCGGCGCCGGCAGTTTCAGCCAGAAAGGCCAGCTCATCCAGGTAGGCCTTGAGGTGTTCGTCGTCCTGGTGTTGGGTAATAAGCCCTACCAGAACAGCGCGTTCAGTGATGTGGGCGGTTTCAATGTTTTGGGCCATAGGCAGATTCTCTCCTTCAGCTATTCAGGTCAGAACCAACCTCTACCAAGACCAGCCTCACGGAAAGGCCACGGGATAGACAGCAAAATCAACAGCAGGGCAATACCGAAAAGCGCAGCAATGGTTTTGTAACGCGTGGCGTCGTTTGCTGCGCGCTTGGCTCGTGCGCTACCGATGGTTATCAAGGCAATGGCGATGAGCATGCCCGCAAGGTGCTCCACCGCAAAAAAGCGCATTTTTGCGTCCCTCATGGTTTCTCCCATTTGGGTGAGGGCGTTGGCCCAGGAGCCCATAAAGTACAGCACAAAACCGATGATAAGCTGCAAATGTGCTATCAGCACGGTGTAGAACACCAGCTTGCCGTGACCGTTGGTGTAGGCCTTGTTTTGTTTCCAACCGATGATAGAGGTAATCACGGTATAGAACAGCACCGCGAGCAGCAACCAGCGGAGCATTGAGTGCATATGCATTAATCCTGTGTACATAGGTTTGTGTTTTGCGCAAAGGTAACAAGAATCAATATGCGCAGCCTTCTTGTGATTTCAA
>SKUL01000220.1 GCA_007129985.1 Flavobacteriales bacterium | reverse complement strand
CTTTTTTCGCGAATAAGGCTCACCGAAAGCGGAATGATGATGAAAAACATGGCGAAGATGGTCCACGCCGGTACGTTGTGCTGCACCGTGTTGGGAAATGTGGTCATTCGATCGTGCGAGGCATACTCCTGCTTGAAAAGTACCACATCCTCATTGGTAAACTCCGGTTCTTCACCGTCGGGCAGCAGGTTGGCAAGCTCACGCGAAAATGTTTCGAATACGAGTTTGGTCTTCATTTCGGAGATAAACTCTCGCAAGGTGGACGATACCGAGTTGATAAATGCCTGTTGCGCTGCGGGATCGACGAACACGGTGATTTCGGCCTTTTCAATCGGGTCGAACTCAGCATCGGGATCAAGCAAAGCACGTTCAATGTTTTGACTTACGCTGCGTCGAATGGCATCAGAAGCCCCCTCGGGCACTACTACGGCCAGCAAATATTTTCCGGAGGAAACAGCCTCTTCGGCAGCAGCGCGGTTAAAATCCTTTCCGTTTTCGCCGGTTACCAACCTTACGAGCGTGGTTGATTGCAGTCCGCGGCGGATACTGGTTCCCAGCGAATCCTGATCCTGATCCACATAGATAATTGGTAGGCTGCTTTGGCTCATGGTGCTGTAGGCCGAATCCTGAATGAGCGTCATGATGAAAATGAGCATCACGGGCATAAAAAACAGAATGGCCAAACCCGCCTTGTCGCGACTCAAAATGAGCAAATCCTTGTATGCCGAGGCTTTGAATCTGTTAAACATCAGTCGCGCAGTGTTTCACCGGTGAGTTGAATAAAGTATGACTGAAGATTGTCTGCGCCTTCGGTGGCCGCAATCAGCTCATTGGGGGTGCCTTTAGAAAGAATATGGCCCGAATCAATAATGGCCACACGCGAACACAAATCCTCGGCTTCTTCCAGCAAGTGGCTCGTGTAGAGAATACTCACTCCTCGTTCACGATTGATTTCCTTTAGAAAATTGAGAATCACGTGCCGCGACTGAACATCCACCCCCACGGTTGGCTCATCCAGAATGAGCAATTGTGGTTCGTGTAGGAGGGCAGCAATCAGGTTTACACGGCGTTTCATTCCACCGGAGTAATGGTGTACCCACTTTTTTTCGTGTCCGGTAAGCCCGAAGCGATCCAGGTAATAAGCAATCTTATCGTTGAGTTTGGCCGACGGAATGCTGTACATCTGACCGAAATAGCGAAGATTTTCGAGCGCGCTGAGGTTATCAAACAAGGCAATTTCCTGAGGCACTACGCCCAACTGGTGCTTGATGGCCTCAAACTCTGTTTCTACAGACAATCCGTTGATTCGGATGGTTCCGGTATCAGGTCGGATCATTCCACAAATCATGGAAATGGTGGTGGTTTTACCGGCTCCGTTGGGGCCAAGCAAACCAAAAATCTCACCGCGATAAACGTTAAGACTAAGGTCTGTAACCGTAGGCTGCAAGGCGTGTTTGTAGCGCTTGCTGATATGTTCTATGGATATGACCGCTTCGTCCTGCATGAGGGCTGCAAAGGTAATTGAATTTGCTGCACTCCATGCGTATGCTAAAGTGGCCTAAAAAGCTCGCTACTGCGCGGCGGCTACAGGGTAATAAATCTCCGTAACCCACTCATCCTCATTGGCGGTTTGAGCAGGGCCAACAATATAACGTTCCCAAGGACTTCCGGCAATTTGCAGATTGAGTTGCTCAATCATGGCGTGAATCGCGTAGTGCGTATTACCCGACGATTCGTAATCACCCAGATGCTGCATCATCACGGTTTTACCTTCGTAGGTAGTTCCGCGCAGCACCTTGCCATCACCGGGTTTATCACTATTACAAGGAATGGCCACTTCCAGTTCGGTGCGCTCATTCTCTTCGTCCCACACGTGGTAAACGGCGAAAAATGGACCTGAAATACGTCCGGCATCTTCTCCGAGGTAGCTAAGAATCTGCTGGTAAGACTCATCAAAAAAAGCCGGAGTCATCTCTTCGAAGGCCATGGACGCTTCGATATAGTAGCAGGTTTGCGCTTCAACCTCCAGGATATCCACGTCTTGTACATCGGTGGTTGCAGCCGAGCACAACTCAGCCAACCCAACCAGGCCTTTTTCCAGATCAGGGCCCATCATGTTGTCCATATTGTCCTGACCCATCCAAAACATCCAGCCAGGAAACTCTCCCGAGGTGGACCATTTTACCCTGGTTTTCCCGTCTTCAGAAGAGAACTCCCACTTTTCACGGCTCTCGGCTTCAAAAGGCTCCTCAAACATGAGGCGCGAAAAGATGCGCAGGTTGGGCTCACTTTCCAGAATTTCTATCCAGCCTTTCCCAACATCGCTGTTTCCAGACCAGCGATAAATGGCTCCCACCCCGGATTCAGGCCCCTCAAATGAAATACTGATGTTCTCGTCGCGCTGCTCCCACGGCGACCAATTAATGCGGTTCTGGTGGTTGTTTACGGTGGTATATACCACCTCAACCGGAGCGTCTATCACAGCCTCACGGCTCACGTCGTACGGACGTGGGTTACACGACAAGAGCAAAATGCCGCAAAGGGCAAGGAGTAAAAATGAATTTTTCATGGTGTGTTGGTTTGTGGTTATACCACGAAGGTAGTGGAAAGTGGTGAGGAGACAATGAGGAAAGTGGCCAAATAGACGATGAGACGATGAGACGATTGGCCGATGTACCAAGGTGGGACGATTTTGGACATTCAAGCAATGTCAAACCCCCGCCGCAAAACCTGCAACGGGGGTTTAACTTTCGCTATTCGAGAATTTCATGCCATCGTCAATCTTGAAGTTTAATTGCGCGTTTTACCAGCAACTCATCATCAACAAACAAGGTGTAGTGATACAGACCTGCGGGTAAACCGGCGGCATCCCATACGTAGGTGTAAGTTCCTGCGCTTTGCTCGGCGTTTTCGAGCTGGGCTACCTCGCGGCCGTTGCCATCGTGAATTTTCAGCATTACCCTTCCACCTTGCTCAAGGGTGTAGCGAATGGTGGTGTGCGCGCTAAAAGGGTTGGGCGTGTTTTGCCTAAGTATATTGCCCGACTCTTTGTTGCCTTCATCCATAGGATACATAAGGCCGCCATGGCCCTGGCTTTTGGCACCTTCAACACCGTTGCAACAGCCACTAACCTGCTCCTGAAGGGCACTTAACTGATCCAACACTTCAGCCAAAACGGCATTCTGAGATTCAATGATTTCTT
>SKUL01000153.1 GCA_007129985.1 Flavobacteriales bacterium | reverse complement strand
ATTTTCAAAACCGCTTGAACCAAGCTGCTTCATTTGTGTTTTAAGCTCTGAATAGGTTGTGGTACCTGTTCAAGAAGCAAAAGACCTATGACGGGGCAACCGAAATTTAGACTTTTTCCAAAGGAAGAGTGGAAGCAAATACCCTTTCCGAAGGATGCACTCAGAAAAAAATACGCCATCTCCAACTACGGTAGGCTGGTTAGTTATACTCGCTCAATGGAGGAAGGCAAACTCATGCGCTGCGGGTTGGTGGGGGGCTATCCCGCATTCCGACCAAAGCCTTTTGGGCAGTACAAAACCTATTACATACACCGACTGGTGGGTGAGGCATTTGTAAATCGTCCTTCAGAAGAAAACGAGTTTATCATTCATCTGGACTTTGACAAAGAAAACAACCGCCCCGAAAATCTGCGATGGGCCACACGGGAGGAAATGCTGGCGCATCAGCAAAACAGTCCGAATGTACTTCGCAGCCGTGAAGAACGAAAACATCGAAAGCCTCACAAGGGTCACAAGCTCACTTCAACAGATGTGATGCGAATTAAGAAGATGATTTTCAATCCGCAGCGAAAAACCCGCATGAAACTTATTGCCAAGCAATTTGGCATCAGCGAAATGCAGTTGTATCGCATCAAAAACGGTGAAAACTGGGCACATGTAAAAGTGGAAGGATAGAAGAGTAAGAAGTGTCGTCGCGAATAAGATGAAGCCTTCTTGTCTTAACCACTTGTCGAAATGGCTTGATTTTTAAAAGAAGACGATTTCTTGTATCTTTGTTTTGGCACTTTTACGAAAAGCTCCTACCAAATGAAAAAGCTGATTTTAAACATAGAAGAAAGCAAGTATGAGGCTTTTTTATCCTTCATTCAAACGCTTGATTACGTTGTTGTGTCCAGGGATGTTGAGATTCCCGCATGGCAGCAGGAAGAAGTGAACCGGCGAATGGAGCTTGTTGCAAAGGGAGAAATGAGCTTGCGCCCATGGGACGAGGCGAGGAAGGATATTTTTAAGAAGTGATGACCTACTCGCTTCACATTACCAAAGCTGCTGAGGAGGATGTACGTGAAGCCTACTTGTGGTATGAAGGGCAGAAAGAAGGTCTCGGAGGTATTTTCGAAATGCACATCTCTGAAGCACTGGGCAGTATTATGGTTAATCCCTTAAAGATTCAGATTCGTTACGGCGCTGTGAGGGTGTTTTTTTTGACAAAGTTTCCCTACGGAGTTCATTTCTATACCTACGATCATACCATTTTGATTTTGGCCGTTTTTCACACCTCACGCGCGACGGAGAGGTGGGAGGAGAGAAATCAATAAACGTAGCCTTCAAGTGTGGCGCGGTCGAACACTACTACCGTATAGATTTGGAATATGGTTAGTTGAAGTCTTCGCTCGACGGTGTTATGGGTCAAATAATATTCTGAATTGAGATTATTACCCGCTCAATTAACTTAAAGTCAAACCCTCCAATGGTTGATTCTGTACTCAAACTTCATTGCAAAAAATTGTGCCTAAGGACTTTCAAATGGCTGAAAAACGGCAAGAACCGGGCACACGTATGAGTTGAAGGCTGGTAGAGAGTGAATAGGGTAGGCAGGTATAGGGTAAGTCCTAATTGCCAATCAACGAAATCCTTGCGCCCCTTGCAGTTAAAGCTTTTCGAACAGAATCACAGTGTTAACTTCAGAGCTTTTTCCTAATTCCCCTCCTGTACATACTCCATCTCGCCCTCCGAGTGCGCGATGATGGTGGAAACCGCGCCGTCACCCGTAACATTCACCACCGTGCGGCACATGTCCAGAATCCTGTCAATGGGGAAAATCAGCGCAATCCATGCCGGGTTCAGTCCTACCGATTCGAGCACAATAATCATCAACACCAATCCCGCGCTGGGAATAGCCGCCGCACCGATGGAAGCCAACGAGGCCGTCACAATAATCACAAGCTGTTGGGCAATCGTGAGGTCCACCATGTGAAACTGAGCCAGAGCCACCACCGCAACCGCTTGATAAAGACTGGTTCCATCCATGTTGATGGTTGCGCCGATGGGCAACACAAAACTGGTGGTGCGCTCCGAAACGCCCAGTTTTTCGTGCACACACTTCATGGTAATGGGCAGCGTTGCCACCGATGATGAGGTGGAAAAAGCCGTAATCTGGGCGTCGCGCATGGCCGCCATAAAGCCCTTGTATCGGATGTCTTTCACCAGAGTTTGAACCAGCAACGGATAAAACACAAAGACCATAAAGGCCAGTCCAATAATCAGCACCACGCCATAGCCCAGCAAGAACGACAAGAGCTCCAGAAATTTATCGGGGTCGGTGCCGGCTGCTTTTACCACCTGACCTGCCATCAGGGCAAACACAAAAAAGGGCATGGCTTTCATCACCACCCAAACCATTTTGATGAAAATCTCATTCAGGCCGTCCACCAAAGCGTACACGGGTTGCTGCTTTTCTTCGGGCAGGGCCACCAGCATCAACCCAAAGAGAATGGCGAAGAAAATTACCTGCAACATGGAACTGGTTGACAGCGAAATAAAAATATTCTCCGGAATGACATCCACCAGCGGTTGCAAGGGGCCTTCACGACGCGTTTGCTCGGCTTTGGCCAGTTTGTCGCTCACCCATTCATTCGAGCCTTCGGATTTTTGTTTTTGACGCACCCTCTCCACAATGGCATCATTGGCAGGGTCGCACGACAGGCAGATATCGTCCAGCTTTTTGGCTCCGGCTTCTGCTCGCCACAATTCGTATGAAATGCGGTTTTCCACGCGCAGGTCTTCAGCGGCGCGGTTGCCGGGCTTCAGGAGGTTCACAACCACCAAACCCACGCACACCGCAGTGGCTGTGGTAAGCACGTAGAAGAGCAGTGTTTTGATTCCCATTTTACCCAGCTTGCGAATGTCTTTCAGGCTGGCAACCCCCACGATAATCGAAAAAAGCACCAGCGGCACGGCAATCATTTTGAGGAGGCTGATAAATATATCGCCAAAGGGCATGATGTAGTCCAGCGTAAATTCATTCCAGTCGAACTTCACCGAGAGGTAGGAGTACACAATCCCCAGTACCAGTCCGATGATGATTTGCCAGTGCAGTTGGAGTTTTCGCATGCTACAGTTTTGAGGTTTTTGACCGCAGGTAGTGGTCGGCCAGTACCAAAGCGGCCATGGCTTCCACAATCGGCACGGCGCGAGGCAACACACAGGGGTCGTGGCGACCTTTGCCTTCAAGGGTGATGTTTTCGCCTTGCTTGTTTACGCTCTCCTGGGGTTTGAGCACCGTGGCCGTGGGTTTAAATGCCACTTTAAATGCAATGTCCTCGCCGTTGCTGATGCCTCCCTGCACACCGCCGGAGTGATTGGTACGGGTTCGAATACCGCTTTCCGACGATTCAAACACATCGTTGTGCTCTGAGCCGCGCATCCTCGTTCCGGCAAACCCTGACCCGATTTCAAAACCTTTCACCGCGTTGATGCTGAGCATGGCTTTGCCGAGGTCGGCGTGGAGCTTATCAAACACAGGCTCACCCCAGCCGGGCGGAACACCGGTGATGCGGGTAGCAATGACCCCGCCGAGCGAATCGCCGGCATCGCGGGCTTCTTCAATGGCGGCAATCATCTTTTGCGCTGTTTCGGGGTGCGGGCAGCGTACGGGGCTTTCAAACCGCTGACTCAAATCCACACCCTCGGTGTTTTCCGGGATGCCAATTTCATGCACCTGATGCACCCATGCGGCGATGCTTACACCCATTTTCGCGAGCAGCTGGGCGGCAATGGCACCTGCCACCACGCGACAAGCCGTTTCGCGGGCGCTGCTACGACCTCCGCCTCGGTAATCGCGATGTCCGTATTTCCGGTCGTAGGTGTAATCAGCGTGCGAGGGCCGGTATGCCTCGGCCAGGTGGCTGTAGTCTTTGGACTGCTGGTCGGTGTTATGAATCATAAAACCGATAGGCGCTCCGGTACTTCGGCCCTCAAAAATCCCCGAGAGAAACTGTACCGTATCGCTCTCCTTGCGTTGCGTTGTAAGCGCCGATTGCCCCGGTTTACGGCGGTCTAACGCAAGTTGAATCGCTTCAAGGTCAATCTCCAATCCCGCAGGGCAGCCGTCAATCACGCCGCCAATGGCAACTCCGTGCGATTCTCCAAAAGTGGTGAGTCTGAACAGCGATCCAAAGGTATTTCCCGGCATGGGGGTAAATATAGGGAAAGCGAGTGGAGTGGTGATGTGATGATGTGGTAATGAGATGATGTGATAATTGGATGATGAGACGATGGGCCAATCAGCCAATGAAACTCCATATCAGTCTGATGGAGTGCGCGTCCTTTTACTCTTGATTCTGAGCATGTCACGGTTTGGCCTTTGATACCAATCAACAACACCATCTTGTCACTCTGAGCCACAAGCGAAGAGTCTCAGCGAACGGGTTGATAATGTGATAATTTGGTGATGAGATGATTAAATGATGAGCCAATTAGCCGATTAGACAATTGGCCGATTGGGAATCAGCCATTGAATAGCAGATGAGGATTGAGATTAGACAAAAAGGCCGTTGCAAACGAGGATGAGAGTGGGGGACGGGTTCTCATTCAAGGCTATGAGACTCACAAGGTCATCCTGATTTTTACCAAGCCCATGTCACGCTCACATTCAATTCTCCATTGAGAATTCCGTGAAATGGCATTTGCGACTCATTCCATGGAAAGCGATTGGCAATCCAGTTTCCGTAAGACACATTCACTCTGAAAGATTGCCAGTTGAACACACCAAAACCATAGGTGAAATCAGGATCCCACGGCACTACGGTTCGCGAAATAGGGTAAAAATAAACAGCTCCTTCGATGTAAAAATTCCGATAGATTACATAGCGGAGCATGGCTCCGGCAACCGGTTTAAAGTAGCCGCCAAAATCATTGAAGTCATTCGGGAATTCAGGGTGTATTCTGACAAAAGGCGACAATACAATGCGCGAAGTGTGGTCAAGGAGAAGTATATGCCGATTATCTCTTTCTCCCTGCTCCAGTGCGAAATTGTAACTAACAAAAAAGTGTCCTCGGCGGAGGTTGGTAAGAAAATCAACCTGGGCGTTTTTAAACCGATTCGGCTGAAAATTTTCGTATCCGAATGAGAATCGCCGGTTTCTCCAGTCGTAATATCCCACTTGATAAAATACATTCGCGAGCCATACCGGAGTTTGATCGCTTTGGTTGAGATCCAGATAAAAAGTTGTCCGCAAAAACCACTGGCTTTTTGGATTCACATTTACATTGGCGCGAATAGCGTGTCGCAAATAGTTGCTTACCTCCCCGGGAGTCTCGATAAATTCAACGTTTTGAAATGCATAGCCCACATCTCCCGCAATCACTCGCTTACCCAAAAGCATCTTATCCGACTTGAAAATATCACCAAAATGCTCAGGAAAAGTACCTTGCTGGGCAAACATTCCCAGGTGTAGAAGTAAAAAAACGAATGGTATTCCGGCTTTAATCTTCATACATGGTTGGCCTCATATAAATGTTGCTGCCGTGCTGTTTGTAATTTACCGCACACAGCACAAGCGAATTAACATTGGCAGTAATGGCTTTATTAATCTCTCCTGATTCTTCATACACCCCTGAATACCATCCAAGGTCTTCATCGTAGAGGCTCAGCGCCTTGTCAAATAGTTTTTGCGTGAATGGCGTATCAAAAAGGTAGTACCAACCGAAAGCAGCCCCGGTAGAGAACGTTTTCAATTCCGGAACTTCATCGCCGGATTCAGACACACAGTTCCATTTTTTGCCATTGGAATACAACGTATTGTACACAAAATATGGTGGCTGATCAATATGATTTTCACCAACGCAGACCAACAGGTTTCGGTTGTTCGATTCTTTTTCCAATGCCTGCAGTACGCGATAACCAAGCTCCAGGGAGTTGATATCAAAACCATATTCTATTCCGTCGAGCACGTAAGGATCCGATAGAATGTAGTTATACGACGGATGGTGACGTGTTTCCCGGACATCTACCCCTATTTGCATACCATTAATATCCACAAACTTAATGAAGTCTGTGTATGAAAGGGCGTTGAGTACATCAAATCCCATTTTTGAGAACCCTTTGGCACAATACTCTTCGTAGCCCAGTTTACCTTCCTGAACTTCCTTTTCCACACCATCCTTAAAGCTGAGACCGATTCCGATTAGAGTAGCATCCTTTATTGCAGACTCAAGGCTCCACCTTTTTAAAATGCGCTCAATTCGCGGAGTATATTCGGGATAATTGACAAGAATCCGCTTACAAAAACCCAAAAACCTCCCGATATCCATAGATGACCACCCCGTTCCTCTTTCGGTGGGGCGATTGTCATAGGTAGTCATGGCTAGAGTAATGGTGTTGTACACTTTGTTTGGAAGCTTATTATCATAGAGCACCATGTTTTCAAGCGTGTTAAAGGCGGTTTCCAACCGGTGGTGCATCGTTGCATCGTCAATAATACGGAGTTCTCTGGCCGATAATACCGCCGTCAATGAGCTGGTCAAATCCCAAAAAGTCGTTGCATGGTATTGATCTACACTGTTTACCAATCCGGTCTCAGGGTTGTAGTTGTTTTCAAAGTACTTCCATGCAATCCGCGCGATGCGAATGTCATCATCGCTGAGACTTTGACCCGTGGGACGCAATGGATAGTTCTGTCGTTTGCGAATGATTTCCTCACGGGTAAAAATGTCGCGGTAAAACCCAAAGTCGCTCGGATGTGTTTTTTCAATCCACAGCACAATCCAGATAGCACAGAAAAGACCAGTTAGAAACACCAATGGCTTCAGTATTGCAATCCAACGATTTGGCTTTTTCTTGTTTGTCATATTCTAAGATGGTTTCAGAGCTCCCATAATAATAGGGCTTATTTGATACATATTGTAAACAGCCCAAATATTGTTGGCCACAAAGGCCGAGTAAGAAGGGTGGTCATTCAGGAAAATAAGATAGAGATTGTACCCAAATCCTGCGATGGTAAGAACAATGATGAGCAGGTGAGGCAAAATATGCGGCAGGTTGTCGCGAAAACGCACCCGCTGTTTTTCTTTCACCGTTGTATTGAATTGCAGCTTTTTACCGAGTACCACTTTGAAAAATGCCATCGCTTTAATCCAGAAGCCCGCGATATAATACTGTTCTGAACGCCTCGAATCCAGTGGATAATGAGCAATAGCCATTATAACCTGTATACACATGTTAAGCAAAAGGAAGCGAAAGAAAAAATCAAAATTAAAGGCCTTGAGGGGAGGAATAAGTGTAAAGTAGAATACAATAGGACTCATGAGAAACACCGATATCCAAAGCGGCGAGAAATAAGACAACATCGTGTCTGCATAGGCCATGCGCTGACGCAATGAAAGGCCTCGTTTAATCATTGGATTCATTTTGCTGAAAAAGATGCTAAACGCTCCTTCTGCGTAGCGCGAAAATTGCTTTACGTAAGCAGGCAAAGTTTGCGGCGAGAGCATCATGCATTCGGCTTGCGAATGTTGTTGGGATTTCCACCGATGCTTATAGGAGTGCGCCAGAATAGACGTCATTATGTCCTCAGATATATGGTGAACAAAAGGCCCGATGGTTTCGCCGTCGGGAAAATCCATGCACCCGGGCGCTGATGCGTTCAATGCTGGCAAGGTCACCCTCGAATCATAGGACTGGTACACATCGCGATGGCCCTTAACCAAAGTTAAAAGCGCCTTTCTGCGATGAACAGAGCCCGCGCCACAACAGAAAGCTGCGTTCGCTGCGTTTCGATTGTAAAGAATCACCCCGTAAAATATTTGCGGATCGGTACCGAAAATGTCTCTACCTATTTTGATGGATTTGCTAAAGGGAATAAGGCTACTGAGCACAGCGCCTGCTCTGGCCAAACCCGCTCTCAGCGCATAGTCAAGCGTAACCGCTTGTGGTAAATCATAAAACCATTGCGGACTTTGTATCCAAGCCATTTTGGGGTCGCGAAAGTAGCCGGTTAGGTTGTTCAAAAAATCGGGAAACACCCGTGTATCCGCATCCAAAATCACCACCAGATCGCCATTGGTTTGCCAGAACGCATGGTTCAGGTTACCCGCTTTATAGCCACGGTTGTCCGGGCGAACAAAATAACCCACGCCCAAAGACTCCGCAAAAGCCTTGAAGTTTTCCTTTTGTGTATCCCGGCCGTCCCGTTGGCCGTCATCGCAGAGGTAAATACGGATGTTCACTTCTTTATGCTTGTAGCGCATAGCCAGTGCATCCCGAACTGTTTCAGAAACAATTGCCAAAGGCTCGTTATATGTGGCAATCAACACATCAATGCGTACAGGTCTATCTTCTTCCTCAGTTGTTTCGGGATCTATTTGACCTAGTCGCTTTACAGGTTTTCCCGGCTTGATGTTTCTATAGCTCCAGTAGTTTGCAATCATGAGTATGCTCACCAAAAACATCAAGAGCTCAGCAACATAAAGTGTGATTGAAAACACGTAAGCATCGGGATTGATTGATTCCGTCCAACGCCACCACAAATAATTAAACCCAACTGCTAAATAAACAATTGCTGCAAACCGAAACATCAATGTGCGCCCCAATCCCGGCGTAAGCCCTGCCGGAGGGGGAATCGCGTCAACATCAGGCCGACTTTGAACGTTTAGCAAATCATGATCCGGTAAAGTCATGTAAAGGACCCAAAACGAGTTTGGATTGGTTGATTGTTGGTTGGTTATGCTGAAACAAGAGGCCTAACCTCTGATTTACGCAAACGCAAATTACGCTTTTTTTCTGTCTTTACGGGGCTATCCGCGCATTTTCACATACTCCATGCACATAGCCTTCGCCGAAAGTGGTTGTAAAAATTCATGAAACAGGCATTTCGGGGCGAACTTCGTTGCTTAGTACCCGGAATGAAGTACTCCAAGACAAAGTAGATTCTCTCTTTCTTCAAAGTCACTCGCAGAGGATTTTTATAACGAGATCGTGTGTCTATTAGATGATGTGATAATTGGCCGATTAGACGATGGGCCGATGAGCCAATTAGACGATGAGCCAATGAGCCAATGAGACAATGGGCCGATGAGACGATGAGCCAATGAGCCAATGAGACTCCGACCCACACACCCCAACAAAACCGAACTCGGGCGCGTTTGCAACGCGTTCGGAGGTTTTGGAACGGGTTCTTTCTGAACGTTGAGCTCAAAGCTCAAACTTGCCTTAAACATCTTGTTCGGATACCGTGAATTTTGCATCCAAGCCCGCACGCGTTGCAAACGCGCGCTAGTCAATTGGGAATCAACCAGTGAATAGAAGATGAGGATTGCAATTGGACATGAAGGCCGTTGCAAACGAGGACGAGGATGCGGCAACCACCATTTGATTTGAACGTTTCGAAAAAACAAAACCCCCGTCACAAAATTTGAAACGGGGGCTTGATTGCCGTTATTCGAGAATTTAACCATCAATCTTCAGTCGTTATATGCATCGACTTTAGCCAATTACACAATTTGGGTTACAACTTAATCGCACGTTTTACAAGGAGTTCACCATCTACATAAAGTGCGTAGTGATACATGCCGGCTGGCAAGCCACTGGCATCCCACTCGTAGCGGTAGGTGTCTGCCGGTTGTTCGGCTTCTACCAATGTGGCAATGGGTTTGCCGGTTTTGTCAAAGATTTTCAACAACACTTTTCCGCCCTGCTCCAACGTGTAGCTGATGGTGGTTTGTGAACGGAAAGGATTGGGGGTGTTTTGTTCCAAAATATTGCCGTTCGATGATGCTCTTTGCAATTGTTCATCATGTACTCCATCAGGAGAATTGCTCTTGAAACCCTGCCCTCCGATGCAGCAATTATCGATTTGATCCTGCATCATGTCAAGCAAATCCATTACATTTTCCAGGGCAGAAGCCTGTTCGGCTACCGCTTGTTTGAGACTGTCGATGGTGGATTGTTGTTCTTTCATGCCGGCAACTAAAATCGGGATGAGCTCTGTGTACTTAATGCCCAACAGATCGTCTCCCGTCGAATTAATCTGACCATCATCGGTTACGCTAAGCGGAGCAGGAACACTTTTGACCAAATTCGGTAAGACCTCCTGGATTTCCTGTGCAATAAATCCGTAAGATAAATCAGTACTAAAAACGTTTCCGTGCGGAGTGCTTTGAAGAAAATGATATGATTTCGGAGTTATCAGATTCAACAACTCCAAAGCATCACTAATGTCAGACACTTGAGACTTAAGTGACTCATCAGACACGCTAATGGGAGACTGAAGTTCAACAATAGGACCGGCAAAATAGCCAGCAACTCCAAATGGTTGCCCCATACAATCTGGCGTCTGAATTCCGCCATAAACGCCAATGGCTCGTTGACATTCAAGATTTGTTGTTGCTATACCGTAAACCCCAATAGGTAGGTTATCATTATTGACACTCGACCCGGCGTATTCCGCTCGCCCATACACTCCTACTGGTGGTTGTTCAAGCTGTGCATCGTGACCCAGAGCAGTAAAGTGTCCGCCGAAAGGCGCCTCACTGTGCCGGGCTTCTCCAATAAATGCCCTTGCACTCTCTGCCCCCTACATTCCCTGAATGAAAGAAAAAACACCGAATGTAGTATCACTAAAAGCCGTTGTTCGAACACGAATACCACTAGCGCCCATGGAGCTTAATTCACTTGTAACCTCCAGCTTGACATTCGGTGCGGGTTCGATTCCAATACCCACATTTCCCTCAACACATGCACCGGTGTATCCCGTTGCAAGATCCTGACCCGCATTCACGATGTCCCAGTCACACAAATTACCCGAACCATCAGCCCATGTTCCATCACCTGTTAATATATCTCCACTATTTCCTGTAAACTCCAAATAGTTCAGCACATAGTCTCCTTCAGGTACCGTGTCTGAAACTACCCCTGTTATCAAAACATCAGGCAAACTGTCCGGCATAACCCGCAATCGGGCAGTTCCCCGCACATCCAATCGCTCGGTGGGTTCGGTAACATCACCTATACCCACGGAACCAATCACTTCTTCACCCTCTGGCGGACCAACAAAAAGTGTGGATACGGTACTGTTAAAGCCTACCATCAGGCTGTTTTCGACATGATTCAAAAGCAAATTATTATCGTCAACCCCTCTTCCAAAAACTATGGCGTTTTCTTCCTGGGCTTCTAAAAACCTGCCAATGGTTACACCAAAATTTCCGTTAACGGTATTGCGAACTCCTATTGCCGCCCCGCCTGTTCCAATAATCGTATTACTCGATCCAAAGCCTATAGCATTCCCGGCTGAGATGATATTGGTTGATCCAAATGCTATAGAACGATTACCCGTCACTTCATTCCCATCAGCAAATGCCACAGAGTAATCACCTGAGACCAAATTATCGGAACCAAAAGCAACAGACCCCTGCCCTACATTTCCTGAGTCCCACCAATCGGGATCTCCTATTGAATTCCCAACTCTTCCGGCCCGAAAAGCAAATTGATCCGGTATCCACATCAACCGGGTACCTGCTACCCCCAAATCAGGGTTGGTGCCGGTTACGCCGGTAGAGAGAATACCGCCATTCTGCACGTGAAAACGCATTAGAGGCGTGGTGGTGTTGAGGCCGAGGAAGCCGGCGGGGCTGGTTAGGGTCATCCTGAAATCGCCGTCAGTATGAAATCTCAAATCCGCATTATCTGTTGTCCCCAAAAAGTCTACTCCGGGATCTACTCCGCCATTTCCATCTGTATTCCAATGCGGATCCTGTGCAGAAATTGAGAATGAAAATAAAATCACTGTTGTGACTAAAACTAAAGTTTTCATGATTGAAAAGGTTTTAAAAACCCCTTTCAACCCTTACTCTTTCCAAAACTTTCTGGTGTAAACCTTATCTCCGCTTTGCATGGTAAGCACGTACACCCCCGTAGGTATATTGAGCAACGACTCAATGCGATTACCCGGAGACAT
>SKUL01000170.1 GCA_007129985.1 Flavobacteriales bacterium | reverse complement strand
TACACGAGATTACTGATTACGAAGTATGGCAAAGTGAGGCATATGAGATATCGAATATTTTGGAAGGGGGAATTTATACCTTTAGTCACTGCAATGGCCCCGGAGCTGGCAGTTGGATTCCTGAATACACCATTTTCACTCCAAGCGGAGTCATTGACGCACATGGCGCCGGAAATGGAGATGGATGCTCCATTACGTGGACAGCCTCTGAGTCGGGAACCTATATGGTTGTAATCAATGAAGCGGGCGCTTGCGGTTTGGCGGGATCTGTGGATAACGGATACCCCGCAATATCTTGTGAGTCGATCACTTGCGACGGTGATGTCATCCCGGATGATATTTTCGGTTGTAACATCTCTTTCGAGGCCATTGCCGATACAACGGGAGCAAACACCATTTGGATTTATCCCACTGCCAACATCTACAACGCACTCGAAGTTTTGTGGGACTTTGGAGATGGTAATTCCAGTACCGATCTTTTTCCGACTCACTCCTATGCCGGTGACGGGCCTTACCTGTTATGCCTCACCGTGGTTTTGGATGACCCCGACGGTCCGGGAACCTGCACAGAGAGTCATTGCATGGAGCTTGATGAAGAATTTCTGAATCCACCCGGGATGGGTTCCAGTGGTTTTAGTATTGTAGTGCTTGAGCCGGAGGTTGTTACCTTCGTGGATGAATACGAGTCACAAGAACTACGTATCTGGCCCAACCCCACGCGCGACTTAGTAACCGTGCAATTGGTTCTCGGTCAGGATGCGCATTTGAATCTTGAACTCTACGATGTTTCCGGCAGAAAGTGCTTGGCGCGCAGTTATTCAGCTTCACAAGGAGAAAACCTGCTTCAGTTGGACCTTGGAGGCCTGCCGGCAGGGGTGTACCTTTTGCGATTGGTTGGTGAGCACTTCTATAAAAGCAGCCGCCTTGTAAAGCAATAGAGGTGCAGGTCAATCGTGTTTTCAAATTTCAATTTTGAACCCCAACTAAAAGGTAGCCTTGTCGGCCACCTTTTTTTGTTAGCTTTGGGGCGTCTAACTTTAAACCTACACAATCATGAAGAAAATTTTACTTAGCCTTGTGTCGGTAATGTTTATCGCAGGTGCCTCGGCACAAGTAAATTGCGACATTGCCAATATACAGGGAGGTTTTGCCGGGGGGTACCTTGACTGGAGCCTCGGAGAATCGGGAATCTATGCCTTTATTGACCCAGCGGGGGATTATCCCGTTGGTCAGGGCTGCGAGGCAACCTATCCTTACACCATCGAAACAGTTTCATTTGCTTTGGCCGCCAGTACCGCTTTTGGTGTTGGTACCGGAACAGGAACTTTCGGATACCAGATCAACATTTATGGTGTCGATGGAGATGCCTGTAATGAGCCCGGCGCTCTGATAGGAGGTAGTGGAACAATTACAGTAGATCTTACCGGAACTGCGCTCAACCCGCAAAATATTGAGATCAACATTGATGTGAATGATGCTTTCTTTGTGAGCTACGAGCCTGTATCATGGACAGGTCCAGTCGATCAGGTTCCATCAATACTTTGGGATGCGGCTCCGCGCCCTGAATGTGTTCAGTTTGTAACTGACGATGGAGGAGCGACCTTCGTAGATTTCACAGAGTATTTCACGGGAGGCGAAACCGGCTGGGCGGATTTCAACATCTTTGGATCTTCCGAAACAGGAAGTGGCGGAGGATGTGAAACAGGCGACCTGACCAACGCAGCAATCGAAGAATTATGCCCCGACGAGTCTACTGAAATAGCCTCTGTAATTCCGGTATCCTTTCCCGTTGGTGGAGGTGCCGGCATTTTGTTAATCCCGGGTATGGATGGTGAAGGTGGTCTGGATGATGAGTTCATTCTCACAGGTGCAACTTTCCCGTATGACTTAAACGCTGGTTTAAACGGCGTTTTGGCAGCAAACAGCTTGCCTGATCTCTCTGGAACCTGGGAAATTAGCATTGCTGTTTACTCCAGTACAGCAGCACCGATTGACAATATATGCGCTCAATCGGATGTCAAAACAGTAGTATTTCTTGATGCTTCAGACCCAGCTTGTGATAGTGGTGTAGAGCCCGGAGATGAATGTGCTACCTGGGTAAATCCTACCCCTACTACCGGTTGGACTGACTTCAACAGCGAAGGCGGTGCGCCGTGTAACGACGGAGACGGTTGTCCTTTTATTGAAATTGATGACTTTGAAGTATGGCAAAGTGAAGCCTACCAGATGATTAACGTGCAGGAAGGCGGGGTTTATACTTTCAGCCACTGCAACGGACCCGGTGCCGGAAGCTGGGTGCCTGAATACACCATCATCGCCCCGAGCGGAGCTGTAGATGCCTTTGGTGAAGGAAATGGAGATGGCTGTTCGATTACCTGGACTGCCTCTGAGTCTGGAACCTACCTGGTGGTTATAAACGAAGCCGGAGCTTGTGGAGTAGAAGGAAACACCGACAATGGATTCCCCGCAATCACTTGCGAAGGATCACCTGACTGTGAGCCTTCTGAAGGTTGTGAAGCCGACATCCCTCACGACGAGGATGACGAATGTGTGCAAATTGTGATTGCTCTTGATCCCTTCTGCTGTGAAAATGAGTGGGATGCGCAATGTGAAGACGCATACCAAACTTGTTTAAGTGGAGGAGGAGATTGTCTTACCTGGGTTAATCCCACTCCTGAAAGTGGATGGTCTGATTTTAATACCAGTTTTGATGGAGCCCCAACGCCCGATGCGGATGGTGTATGTGATTTCTTCGAAATTCAGGATTTTGAAGTATGGCAGAGCGAAGCATACGCCATGGACAACATCCAGCAGGGTGTGGAATATACTTTCAGCCACTGCAATGGTTCTGGTGCCGGTAGCTGGACGCCTACCTACGTAATTTTAGCGCCAAGTGGTGCCATTGATGCCGAGGGTCTTGGTAACGGAGATGGATGCTCCATTAGTTGGGTGGCTTCTGAATCCGGAACCTACCTGATAGGTATCAACGACGTGGAAAACTGCGGTATTCCCGGAAATACTGATAACGGATTCCCAGCAATTACCTGTAGCGGTATTACCAGTGTTGAGGAACTCAGTGCTGTTGCATTCAGCGTGTTCCCCAATCCGAACAACGGTGAGTTTACCATTAACTACACCGGTGATGCCGGTCTGGTACAAGTGGATGTACTCGATATTAGCGGCAAAACCGTTTATGGTGAGCAGGTTCAGTTGAAC
>SKUL01000008.1 GCA_007129985.1 Flavobacteriales bacterium | reverse complement strand
TGATTACCTTGCCATTGTCCATGGCATCCACGCCGTAGGTGTCGTTCAGCATAACGAGGGTAAGCGCAAGTCTTTCCCGGACAGATTTTTGAGCGAGGTTTGTCATGTTCTCGGTCATCACACCCATTTCATGGCAAACCCTTTTCAGCAAACGCTGATATAGGTCGGGTGAGCTCTCCAGCATGGTCAGAAAATTGGTTCTGGGGATAAAGCAGATGTTGGACTCTTCCAGGGTCTCAGCGCTCACCGGGTAAACTTCATCACTCAGCATGGCCTTATAGCCCAGAATGTCCCCACCTTTGAGAATGTTGATGATTTGCTCTTTGCCGTCTCCACCTAAACGAAAGACTTTCACTTTCCCCTGATTAATGCAGAAAATCCCCATGGGACGTGTTCCCTCGTGAAAGAGCATTTGGCCTTTTTTGTAGGTGCTGGAGGATTTCTTTTCATCAAGTTCAGCTACCTTGCCAGGACACATTCCAGCAAACACTGAATCTTTGTGTGCTTCACAAACTTCGCAGTGAAGGTCGAGCTTACTTCTCTTCATTTTTTATCGGGCATCGTGGTCGTTCAAATATACACAGAATCCACCAACTCATCCGACGTGAGTGCAAAAAAATTCAGCATGTAAAAAGGGTTACGAGCCAGTAGTGGCATCCTCAAGAGCCTCCTTCACGGTGTCAGCAAGATGATCCAGCACACCATTCACCTCAATGACCGGCATATCAGGACGCTGCTCTTTGGAAAACTGCTTAATGATTGCTTTGGTTTCGAGTTTTAGCTCAGTTGCAACCAACACAGCATCGAAGTGCTGATCTTTGATTTTCTTCAAGGCATCCTCGTCGGACGAGCAACCGGTTACCTTGTATTTTTTCAGTTTGAGCGCCCGCTCAATTTGTGTCAATGCGTTGTCTTGACGGCCTATTGCCAATATTTTGATCGCCATATTCTCGCAGATTGGTTAGGACTAAGGTAACAATTGGTTAATATGCTCCAACTCCTTTTCATGTTAAATTTTTCCGGATTAAGCGTAAAACCTTAAAGGAGATTGACTTCTATGATGTTGTCAACCGGTATGGAAACGCCTCGCTTCAAAACAACGTGCTGATCGTCCAATTCCCAAATGGTGGTATGAACCATCTTAAGTCCGCTGTCGGAGTCAAACACCAATCTCACCTTGTGCTTCTGTGCGTTGCCCAGAATAAGTGCAATGGATAGTTGACGTCGGATTTCAAGGGGATTTTGAACTTCTGGTTCTGTGTGACGAAATGTGAGCTGCGGGATTGACTCCTTTTCAATCAGCTCAATGGTGGTAGTCTTTTCCATGTCGCCTAATATTTGAGTAGGTTGAAGGTACAGAAATTTCTCTACTTTCGATGCCCCATGAAAGAAGAAATGTCGGAAGACTTGAAACCACTGTTGAAGGAGATAAGTCTGTGCGTGTCAGAATTGTTTGAAAATCAAATAAATGATTGTTTTCTCTTTCACAATGCGCGGCATGCTCGCTTCGTTGAGGGCGAAGTACTCAAATTGGGTCGTGCAGAAGGTTTGGATGAAACGCAACTCACATTGATTAGACTGGCCGCCTGGTTGCATGATGTGGGCTATCTGAAAGACCCGGCACATCACGAAGAAGTGGGAGCCGACATGGCGGTAGAGCTGCTGAAAGACCGTTTGTCGAGAAATCAACTCTCAGAAGTTCGGCGCTTGATACTTTCAACGCGGGCGCACTTCAAACCGGAAGATTTATCGGCCATGATTCTGCGGGATGCGGATTCGGCCTATGCGTCCACTCCTCAATTTATGCAGGAAAGCGAAAACCTACGTCGCGAATGGGAGAGCTTGGGTGTTCAGCGTTATTCAGATGAAGAGTGGCTTGCGCAAAACCTGCGCTACCTGGAGAATATCAGGTGGAACACAGATGCTGCCCGGCGATTGTATACCGAGGGTTTGAACCAAAACATCGCGCTGCTGAAACAAAAAATAGGCTCGGCCAAAGGGAAAGTCTAGAGTAGCGGCGCAAAAATACGCGCCAATGACTCTGAAAAGCGTCTGCGCAACCTTCGCTTGTTCCATCTTGTGAGGTCAAGTTGACGGCAGTGCTCAAGGTCATTTTCAAAATCCTTTGTGAGTCGCTCTGAAATGTTCACATCGTAGATAAAAGCGTTGATTTCGAAATTCAAATCAAAGCTGCGGTAGTCCATGTTGGCTGTTCCGATGCAACACATGGCCCCGTCTATCACTAGTGTTTTGGCGTGAAGCATCCCCAGTTGGTATAGATACACCTCAGCGCCCGCCTCGAGCATGGGCCTTATATAACTGTAGGAGGCTGCCTGGGCAATTCTCGAATCTCCTTTTGCCGGAATCATAATCTTCACCATCACTCCGCTCAACGCCGCACTTTCGATGGCGCGCAGCACTTCCTCGTTTGGAATAAAGTAAGGTGTCTGAATCAACACGTACTCGCGGGCATTGGCAATGGCCATGAAAATTCCCTTCATAATATTTGACCACGGCGTGTCGGGCCCGCTCTCCACAATTTGAACCAGATGATTGCCTTCTTCTTCGATTTGAGGGAAATAGGCAGTATCCCCAAGCAGTTCCTCACCGCTCACAAAGCGCCAGGTGAGCATAAACTGCAACTGCAACGACCACACAGCCTCGCCCCTGATGCGGGCATGGGTATCGCGCCAAAAGCTCTTTTCCTTGCCGGTATTGGTGTAACGGTCGGCCAGATTCATGCCGCCTACAAAGCCTATTTCGCCATCTACCACAATAATTTTTCGGTGGTTGCGGTAATTGATTTTACTGGTAAGCGCAGGGAAACGCACGGGCATAAAAGGGTATGTGCACACGCCGTTTTGTTTCAACTGGCGGATGGTTTTTTTTGATATCCGGCTTCCTACCGCGTCATATGAAAGACGCACCTCCACACCCTCGCGGGCTTTGTTGATGAGAAGCTGAATAATGGTATGGCCGATATTGTCCTCCTCCAGGATGTACATATCAATATGTATGTGGTGACGCGCGTTTTTCATGGCTTCGAGAAAGGCGGGAAAAGCCTCGTTGCCGTTGGTCAGCACTTCCACTTCGTTTTTCTTTGTGAGCACGGCACTGCTGGTGTTCACCATCATTTTTGATATGCGCAACAGCGGGTGCAAGTCGAAAAGCCCTTGCTCACCCAAACGCTTCAATTCACGCATATTTTGTTGCTCCCATTG
>SKUL01000006.1 GCA_007129985.1 Flavobacteriales bacterium | reverse complement strand
TAGCCTTCCAGTCCGTTGTAAAAGATTCCATCGCGAAGCTCAATACTGGGTTTTGCCTGGGTGATGTCATACAGCAAGCTTTTGAATTTGAGCGTGGCTACAGGCGAAATGTTGTTGGCAAAATAGAAGGCTCCTCCTGTAAGCATGAAAACAAGCACAGTAAGTGGGAACATAATGCGGTGAAGAGAAATTCCTGCCGATTTGAGCGCGACCAGTTCGAAGTGTTCGGCCATGTTTCCGAAAGTCATGATGGAGGCCAGCAAAATGGCAAGTGGCAGGCATATATTCACGAGGTTGGCCGCAGCGTACATGAGCAACTCCATGATGATGAGAAAGTCCAGACCTTTTCCCATGAAATCGTCCACCCACTTCCACACGAACTGCATCACGAAAATGAACAGTACCACCGCGAAAGTCACGACAAAAGGCCCGATAAAGGCCCCGATTACCAACTTGTAAAGCTTTTTCAAGGATGCGCTACCTGAGAGATTGCAAATATAGCAAGCGCAATGCCAAGGCTAGGAGCCGAGCACGTGTTTGAGTTCTTCCACCTGGCTTGACCAAAGCGCTTTTGCTTCTTCCATCTCCTCGGGTTCGGAAAAATCGGTTACCAGCAAGGCTACATCATTGGTGATGTCATCAATCTTAATCCGGAACTCGAAGAAACTATCAATGCCTTCTTCTTCGTCATTGAGCCACCGGAATTTGGTGAAATGATCCCGCTTTTTGTTCAGGAGCTTTGCTGATTCTTCGCTGCCGTCCCAAAAGAAAGTGTAGGTATTGTCTTTTACGTTTACGTCATCAGCAAACCACTCCGAAAGCCCGCTGGGGGTGCTGATCAGGTTGTACAAAATACCCGGTGAGGTTTTGATGATAAACTCCAGTTGATACTTTTCTTTTTCCATTCCATCAATTAAGGAAGCCTGCTTTTGACCGGCTGCCGTGGTTGTGCAATATAGGAAAAATCTGGAGGATACAAACTTCTGCGTCATGGAGCTTGTGTAGGCGTGAATGCTTGAATCTAAATAGGGTATGCTTTTTTCAGGTCAACTTGTGTAAATTTTCAAAATCGTATTACTTTTGCGGCCTCTTTGGCGAGATAGCTCAGCTGGTTAGAGCGCAGCATTCATAATGCTGAGGTCCAGGGTTCAAGCCCCTGTCTCGCTACTTGTTGAAAAACAGAAGGTTAATTGCGAAAAGAGCACCTAGTCAGGTGCTCTTTTTTTATTTTGGCGGTCGGAGTAGAGCCGGAGTAAGCGCGGGGTTCAATGCCTTTCTTAAATTTGCCTCCATGCCACGAGGACTTCATTTTTGCATTGACACTTGTGCTGAGAGAGCCTCAACGGTTGAGCGCAGGGTCAAATCCATGTCTTTATGAGCTTTTCGGTAACCTTCATTCTGATTGCCATAACCGTGGCCTTCTCGCTGCCGGGCGTGAACGACCCCGCAAGGCTTTCCAAATGGGTTTTTAACCCCTACGTGGTGCGTGTGCGCAAGGAGTGGTATAGGGTAGTGTCGCACGCTTTTGTGCATGCAGGGTGGGTGCATTTGCTGGTGAACATGTTTGTGCTATTCTTTTTCGGACATAGTGTAGAGAATTATTTGCGTGCGGTTTATGGTCATGCCGGCGTGGTTTACTTTGTGCTCTTATACCTGGGGGGCATCTTGTTTGCCACGCTGCCGGCTTTCAAAAAACACAGCGACAATCCACGGTATAATTCAGTAGGTGCTTCTGGTGCAGTGGCGGCTGTGTTGTTCGCGCATATTTTGCTCAAGCCCACTGAAATGTTGTACCTCTATTTCGCCATTCCGCTACCCTCGTTCGTGTTCGGAATTGGTTATTTATGGTACGAGGCCTACATGGACAAGCGTGGTGGCGACAGAATAGCCCACGATGCTCACTTTTGGGGAGCCATTTTTGGTGTCGCTTTTATGATTGCGTTGGATTTCAACAATCTGCTGATGTTTTTTAACCAGGTGTCTTATTGGATTCAAAACCTTTTCTCCTGATGTCTCTTTCTAAAACAGATCAGTTTATCATCCTGAACGGAAACCTGCTCGACATGACCCGCTCGGGTCTCAGTCCGCAAAACAGGGCATTTCTTTTTGGAGACGGATTGTTTGAAAGCATCAAGGTGGTGAACGGAAAACCTTTGTTTGTGGAAGTTCACCTCAGCCGGTTGAAGGAGGGAATGGAGGTGCTGCAGATGGATATGCCTGAGACATTCACAGTTGAGTCATTGCGAAAAGAAATGACCCAACTTTTGCAGCAATGTGACATTGAGGAAGGGGGAAGGCTGCGTATAACGGTTTACCGCAACGCCGGAGGGTTTTATTTGCCCACTGGAACCGGAGTGTCTTATGTGATAGCGGCCAGCAAGCATCCTATAAACGGCTATGAATTGAATACAGAAGGACTGGTGGTGGATTTGTACCCCGACATCAAGAAGCAGATCACGGCATACGCACCCTTCAAAACGGTGAATGCCATGCAGTACATTCTGGCCAGCATCTACGCCAGAAAACACAATCTGCATGACGCATTATTGGTGAACGAGAACAATCATATCATTGAATCAAGCAACTCCAACCTTTTTATTGTGAGCAACGGAGTGCTATACACACCCGCACTTACCGATGGATGTGTGGGCGGTACCATGCGTATGCAAATCATCAATCTTGCACTTGAAAATGACCTGAAGGTGTATGAATGTTCGCTCACACCGCAAAACCTGCTGGCTGCCGACGAAGTGTTTCTTACCAATGCCATTCAAGGAATCCGATGGGTCTCGGCTTATCGCATGAAGAGGTATTTTCACAAAATGAGCAACTTTTTGCTTGAGAAGCTGAACGAGAGAGCCAGAGCGGAAGTGGCTAGTTGAGGCTGGGGTCTTCGGGCATGTTGGATAATACCCGGTAAGGTGTTCCCATTCTTCTGAGAACGTCCTGCCAAAGTCTGTCCGTTTCGGTGTCCATTACCAACGAGGCTTCTGTTTCCGATATGAGCCATGCGTTTTCCTTGAGTTCCTCTTCCAATTGACCTTCACTCCAACCTGAATATCCCACAAAAAAGCGGATGTCATCGGGGTTCAGTTTTCGCATGGACATGGCTTCTCGCAGTGCTTCGTAATCGCCTCCCATGTACAAGCCTTTCATCACCTCAGCGCTACCGGCAAGGGTATCACCAAGTGTGTGCAGGTAAAACAAATTGGAGGTTTGAACAGGTCCACCCAAGGCAATTCGCCCTCTAAAACGCGGCAGGTCTTCTATCAACTCATCAAGCTGTACATCAATGTATTTATTGAGCACAAACCCAAAGGAGCCCTCCTCGTTATGCTCACACAGCAACACCACGGTCCGCTTAAAGAAGGGGTCATCCAGATAGGGGTACGAAATGAGAATGCGCCCTCGTTGCGGAGTAAGTTTATTGGGAGGTGTGAAATCAATCATGGTTTGCAATGTAAATAATCTGCGACAATTTCGCTGCCTGATGTTCAAACAACGTTTCGCTGTTGTTGTTGCATACGTTATGCCAAAGCCTTTGGTTTGGGAAACCTATCTTTGGCCATGAAAAGTGGTACAAGATGAACGCACTGAATGAACATCTGTTTTCTGACAGGAAGGACTTTGAAAAGGGTAGGTTAGACGACGGGCAAATCCCTGAAAACCCGGCCCTGCTGTTTGCTTATTGGTTAAAAGAAGCAATTGAGCGTCATAATCCTGAGCCCTATGCATTTACTTTGCTGACTAATAGTGCGGATGGATTTCCCGATGGACGAATTGTATATCTGCGTACGCTGGAAGACGACGGCGCACTCGTGTTTTTCACCAACTACAACAGCCAGAAAGCCCGTAATATTCATAAGTCGAATAATGTGGGCGCCGTTTTTTTCTGGCCCAATAGCGAGCGCCAGGTTCGCGTGTCGGGTTACGCTTCAAAAGTGCCGAAAGAGTTTTCAGACGCCTATTTTGCCTCCAGGCCCAGAGAAAGTCAGATTGGCGCGTGGACATCTGAGCAATCCAGCGAATTAAGCTCGCGTAGTGAATTGGAAGAGCGATTTGCCGAGATGTCTGCTCGTTTCGCCCTTGGAGAAATACCACGTCCTCCTCACTGGGGTGGATATGCCATTACACCAGTCAAGTATGAATTTTGGCAAGGACGACCCAACCGATTGCACGACAGGATAGTGTACCGGAAAGAAAATGATGCCTGGCTTAGCACAAGATTGTCGCCGTAGGGGACTGATAACCTATTTTTTGCTTTCGGATGCAGCCTTTTTGGTTGCAGTCTTCTTAGCGGCGGTTTTGGTTGTCGACTTAGTGGAAGTCGTTGTCTTTTTGGCGGTAGTGGTTTTCTTGGCTGCGGTTTTTTTAGCCGGTGCTTTTTTGGCCGGGGCTTTTTTTGCAACCGGAGCAGCTTTATCCTCCAATGCCTCGGCTTTGGCTGGGGCAGTTTCTACGGTGTATTTTCTGAACTTCTGTTTCTTTTGGCGGGTATTGCCGAAAGTTCCACGGATGCGTTTGCCTTTAGCGGTCTTAATATCTCCTTTTCCCATAGTGAATAGCTTTTTTGGCGCGCTTTGAACGCGGCCGACAAAGGTAGCAATAATAAAAAAACGCGTGAAGGCTAAATGCACAGTGAAGACCAAGCCGGTGGTCATAAAAAAAGGCCTCTGAAAATCAGAGGCCTTTCAATTTCGTTGATGACGCTTACTTTACTTTGTCAGAGAGGTCAGCACCAGCTTTGAATTTTACAACTTTCTTTGCTTTGATCTGGATTTCTTTTCCAGTCTGTGGGTTACGACCTGTGCGGGCAGCACGGGTTGAAACAGCAAAAGAACCAAAACCTATGAGCGAAACACGGTTTCCCTTTTTAAGTGCATCGGTTGTGGCACCAATAAACGCATCAAGCGCACGCTTTGCGTCAGCTTTCGAAAGTCCGGCATTTGCAGCCATTGCTTCAACTAATTCTGCTTTGTTCATGTTACAAGTGATTTAAGTTAAAAGAATAATCGTACGCGACAAAAATATGCGAAAATCCAAGTGCATCAAGCCTTTGACGATGAAAGCCCCCTTTTTGTTGATAAATACGGCTCTTTGTTAATAACTTGCGCTGAAAACCGCGCCCCACGTGGGTTTCCGTTAATCTTCCACCGAAATTCGGTCGGTCGGGTCAAACCTCGGAGTTTGGATGGACAAAACACCCAATGGGCCATCCGAGGTAACTTTAACCGCATGAATGGTTCCTGAAGGAATAAATACGTGAATGCCAGGTGATAGTGCAATTGTGTCTGCGTTCATCCGCATGAGGCCTTCACCCTCAATTACTACGATGTGCTCACTGTGTCGGGCATGGTAATGAGGCTTCACCTCGTCGTGTACCACTATATAGTAGGCTGTTGATAGTGAGTCCTCACTCAGCTTCTCAACATGAACCCCGCTTTCAGCAAGAGGCAAAGAAAGGGGGAGTTGTGTTTGTGCATGAATGCAAGTAGTAAGACAACATATTATCATGAGCAAGCAAAACGAAACGGACAGCGAAAATCCTTTCATGCTATTGAAATTGAGTGAGATAATCCTGAGGGGCTCCGTTCAGATAGTCTTGTGTGGTCATTCTTCTTTTTCCCGGAGCCTGAAGACTCAGCACAGCGATGCTCTCGGTGCCGGTTCCCACTTCCAGCGTTTTTCCAAAAACCGCGATTTCGCCGGGTGCGAGTTGTTGTTGTCCGGTTGTCGCGTCCAAAATTTTGAAGGGCGCCTCATCTGCTGTGTGAATGGTGTACGCACCCGGATAAGGACTGAGGCCTTTAATCAAACGAATGATCTCTTCGGCCGGTTTGTTCCAATCAATTCTGCAATTTTCACGAGTCAGTTTGGGGGCTTCGGGCAGGCCAGTGCCAACGGCCAGGCTTAACTGCTTGCGCGCAACGGCAGTGCCCGCCGCGATCTTATTGACCGTATCAACCAGCAATGCCGAACCGGTTTCTTTCAGCACATCGTGTAGTTCCCCGGCATTCATGTCCTCGTCAATTAGAACCTCGGTTTGGTCAATAATGTCGCCGGTATCAATATGTTGGTTGATGAAAAAGGTTGTAACGCCGGTTATTTTCTCGCCATTGATGATAGCCCAGTTAATGGGTGCAGCCCCGCGGTAGGCAGGCAGCAGTGACGCATGCAGGTTAATGGTTCCCATCGTAGGCATATTCCAAACCGCCTCGGGCAACATTCTGAATGCAACCACCACAAACAAGTCAGCCCCTAATGCTCTGAGTTCAGCCAAAAACTCAGGGTCTTTGAGTTTAAGTGGCTGGAGCAGGGGCAAATCCTTTTGTAACGCGTATTCTTTTACAGCTGATTGTGATAGCTTCTTACCACGACCTGCGGGTTTGTCGGGAGCGGTTACAACGCCCACAACGCGGTGAGAACTGTTGTAAAGGGCGTCCAAAGAACCCACTGCAAACTCAGGCGTGCCCATAAATACGATTCGAAGTTGTTGCATGCGGGTACTAATCTACTTGAATTACCAGTCCCTTGAGGTATTCTCCTTCGGGGTGAAACATATTAATGGGGTGATCGGCCGGCTGGTGCAACTGATGCAGCACTCTCACTTTTCTGTTGGATTCAATGGCAGCCGCCAACACGCTTCCGTGAAAGAGGTTTTTGTCAACCACCTGCGAACAGGAAAACGTGAAAATCAGTCCGCCGGGCTTTATCTGCCGCATGGCCGCCGCGTTCAGCCTTTTATAGGCCTGCACGGCACGATGGCGGGCTTTCAGGTTTTTGGCAAAAGCGGGAGGGTCAAGTACAATGATGTCATAATCCTCCGGCAAATCCTTGATGTATTGAAGCACGTCTGCCTTCAAGGATTCGTGCTTGCCAACAGGCCTGTCAATCAGAGCTACGTTTTCATCACACCACTCAATGGCCAGAGCAGAGCTATCTACCGAATGCACCAACTTTGCACCGCCTTGGAGCGCAAACACCGAAAAACCTCCGGAGTATGAAAAGGTGTTGAGTACTTTTTTGTCTTTCGAGAGTGACCCGAGCAAGCGGCGATTTTCGCGCTGGTCAACAAAAAAGCCTGTTTTCTGGCCGCGCTCCCAATCAATCTTGAACTGATTTCCGTACTCGAGGGCAATTACCGGACATGTTGATTCGCCTACGATATAATCCGAAGTGAATGAATCATTCGGGCCATGGCTTTCAATTCCTTTGCAATACACGGCTTTAATGTGCTTGCCGGCAACGCTCATCATTGCGTGGGCAATGCTTTCGCGGTGGTGGTACATTCCGGCTTGATGAGGTTGAAAAACAGCCACATCTCCGTAAACGTCTATAATCAACCCCGGCAGACCGTCACCCTCGCCATGCACCCATCTAAAAATGTTGCTGTGTTGATTTTCGGCAAGACCCAACGTTTTGCGCAATTCCCACGCACGGCTGAGTCGCTGCATCCAAAAGGACTCATCAATCAGGACTTCCGAAAAATCAAGCACGCGCACGGCAATCGAACCGGTTCCATACATACCTGTTGCAAGTACCTTTCCGCGGTGATTGAGCACCGAAACAAGGTCGCCCTCCTTGGGTTCACCTTTCATTTCGCGAATAGCACCCGAAAAAACCCAGGGGTGCCTGCGAAGCAGTGATTTTTCTTTTCCGGGATGAAGAATGACGGCAGCCTCAATCATGGCGCAAAGCTATACCTTATTTTCATCACGATTGGAGCTTGCAGCCGTTAGTTTTCGGTCGGGCAGGTATTTGATACGCTCCTCGTCAACCAGCCAGGTGAGGCATTTTAGCACCTTTTCGCGGTCGTAGGTAAGCATCGAATTGGCAATTTCATCCGGCCGCATCGGGGTCTGCTTCAGCTTTTCGAGAATGTACGCTTTGATTTCTTTTTCGCTGCCCGAAGATGCTTTGGCGCTCAGGCATACATCGCATTGTCCGCAATCACCCCCCGATTTTTCGCCGAAGTAATTCAGGAGTTTACGCTGTCTGCACACGTCGGGCTTGAGGTAGGCCAGCATGGCCTCCATTTTTGTAAAGGCTACTTCTTTTCTGAGGTCGTAGTATTCTTTGGAGAGTCTGAGATCGCGGTCGTATTGTGCGGGTTGGGTGAATGTGACCAAGGGCGTATTTCTGGCCGGTTGATACACAATCATTTCCATTTCATGGAGCTGTTCCAACTGCTTTTTAATTTTCTGGAAGCTGCTTCCTGACCTTTTGGCCAGTTCTTGCTCTGAGATTTTCACCGGACCATCAAAAAGCCCGGCATGCGAACGCAGGAGGAGTTCCACGGTTGGCGCAAGAGATGCGTTGCGCAATTGAAAATCGTAAAGCATTTGTTTGTTCACACATACGTGCACCGTTGAAGGGCTGTAGAATGCTTCATTGAAGCTGAGGTAGCCTTCGCCTTCCAGCAATTTCATGCTGTGAAACAAGTCGAGCAACGAAATTCCAAAGGTTTTTGAAATCGCCGGTAAGTCCACCGGAAAAGTTGCATGCTGTCCGGATCCCGCAGCCAATTGAAGATGATTGAGCAAACTCCTGTAGCAGCGCACCACCGTATCTCTATCCGGAAATTTTCGGGTGACTTTTTCCTTTAAATCCAATTTGTCACCTTCGTCATAAAGCAGAACCGCAAAGGCCTTTTTCTCGTCACGTCCACCGCGACCTGCTTCTTGAAAATAGGATTCGAGGTCTTCGGGTAAATCAAGGTGAACCACAAAGCGAACGTCGGGCTTGTCGATACCCATTCCAAAGGCGTTGGTGGCCACAACCACCTGTACCGCGTTTTTCATCCATTCGTTTTGCCTTTGGGTGCGCTGTTCACTGCTGAGCCCCGCGTGATAGTGGTTGGCCTTGATACCGTGTCGGTTCAGGAAATCAGCAATTTCGGCGGTTTTTTTTCGGTTGCGCACGTACACAACGCCGCTTCCACGCTGCTTTTTGCAGATGTTGAGCAGCCTGCCTCTTTTGTTTTCTTCGTAAAAGGCAAGGTACGCGAGATTGCTCCTGACAAAGCTTTTTTGCAGTACGTGCCTTTTTTTGAAGCTCAGCTTTTCCTGAATATCATCCACCACATCGGGAGTTGCCGTGGCCGTGAGAGCAAGCACCGGAACCTTTGGGTGAAGCTCCCGGAGGTCGGCAATTTTGAGGTATGGAGGTCGAAAGTCATAACCCCACTGCGAGATGCAATGGGCTTCATCTACGGCAATCAGGTTAACGTTCATTTTTTGCACCCTATCGCGGAAAAGTCGTGTTTGAATTCTTTCAGGAGAGACGTACAGCAGCTTAATGTCGCCATACACCACGTTGTCAAGGCAGATGTCAATTTCCCGCTTACTCATGCCGCTGTGCAATGCTGCGGCTTTGATCCCTTTGTTTTTGAGGTTGGCAACCTGGTCTTGCATGAGTGCAATCAGGGGCGAAATCACCACGCAAATACCTTCCTTTACAAGGGCCGGCACCTGAAAGCAGATGGATTTTCCGCCACCCGTTGGCATGAGGGCAAGGGTGTCTTGTCCGTTCAGCACAGAGGCAATAATTTCGTCCTGCATAGGACGGAATCCATCATACCCCCAGTATTTTTTCAGTATTTCTTGAGCGCTTGCCACGATACTTCAAAGCTGTTAAATTTTTGCAACATGTAGGCGCTTTTCGGCCACTAAACCTTTATTCTTAATTTTGGCCGACAGGCTGTTTTTCGTTTGACCTTATTTTAAGGTGTAGGCGAGTTGTGAACGACTGATCAGATATGAGTTAGAAATTACAGCATACGATTATGAGTGACATCTTAGCAACCGACATAAAAATCCGGGTAAAGCCCACGCCTCAATCCCGCCTGGGTCAACTGGACTTCGAAAACCTTCGTTTTGGAAGGGAATTTTCTGACCATATGTTTCAGATGGAGTATAAGGATGGGCAATGGCAGAATGCCGAGATTGTTCCCTTTGCGAATTTGTCTTTGAATCCGGCTACAGCGGTTCTGCACTACGGTCAATCCATTTTTGAGGGCATGAAGGCCTATAAATGCGAGGATGGTCAGGTCATTCTTTTCAGACCTGAGGCCAATATTCGCCGCATGAATATTTCCGCAGAGCGTATGTGTATGCCGGCCATACCTGAAGGCGTTTTTCGCGAAGCTCTGGTGGAATTGATGCGGTTGGATGCCGGCTGGGTTCCGCAATCGGAAACAGGGTCTCTTTATATTCGCCCTTTTCTCTTTGCTACCGACGAGTTTATTGGTGTGAAGCCCGGTGAGAGCTTTCGCTTTATGATATTTACCTGCCCTGTAAATGCGTACTATACAGCTCCTGTTCGTGTGAAGATAGAGATGAAGTATGCACGTGCGACCCCGGGTGGTACGGGCTATGCAAAAGCAGCGGGCAACTATGCAGCTTCTTTGTATCCTGCGCGATTGGCCCAGAAAATGGGTTATGATCAATTGGTGTGGACAGATGCTCTTACGCACAAATACATCGAAGAGTCAGGTACCATGAACGTGTTTTTTGTAACCGATGAAGGTTTGATGACCCCACCCCTGGGGGATACCATTTTGGCCGGAATTACCCGCGACAGCGTTCTTACGCTGGCCCGTGATTGGGGCGTTCCGGTGGTAGAGCGAAGAATTGCAGTAGATGAACTGGTGGAGAAGCTTGAAAACGGAAAAGTGAGTGACGCTTTTGGCGCAGGAACGGCTGCTACCATTGCCCACATTGCCACCATTGGTTATGAAGGAAAGGACTATGACTTGCCGCCGGTAGAGCAGCGAGAGTTTTCCAACAAAGTTCTTTCATATTTGAACGATTACCGTAAAGGTCGTCTGGAAGATAAATTTAACTGGAATCTAAGAGTATAACACCTGTTTCTGCCGGTTCGCTCTGAATTGAGTGGACTGGCTTGTGACATTTTGTTTAACATCCATTAATCTTTGCTTTTCTTTGCTCAAATCTTTGGGCAAACATGAATGTATTCGTGCTTAATAGCGGCAGGTGTGGTTCAACGACTTTTATTAAGGCTTGTGGCCACATTACAAACTATACTTCTTCGCACGAGTCATTGGTTAATGGAATTGGTGACGGCCGGGTTGCTTACCCTTTGAACCATATTGAGGCCGACAATCGACTGTGTTGGTTTCTCGGGCGCCTTGATGTAAAGTATGGTCAAAAAGCAGCCTATGTTCATCTGACGAGATCGCGAGATGCAGTTGCAAAGAGTTTTTCAAAACGTTTTGATCGCGGCATCATGAAGGCATACGCCCAAGGTCTTCTCACAAGGCTTCCAACTGATTTTGATCGGCTGCAAGTTGCAGAGGATTACTGCAGAACCATTGACGAAAACATCAAACTCTTTCTTCGTGATAAGCATCAAGTCATACATTTCAGACTCGAAAATGCGAATGAAGACTTCAGAACTTTTTGGAACGAAATAGGAGCTGAGGGTGATTTGCATGCGGCACTTAAAGAATTTGATACCGCGCATAATGCCACGCCTATAGTAAGGCACAGCCTTTTGAAAAGAGGGGTCATGAAAATAAATCGAATCTGGAAGAAGCTTCCTGCTTTTATCTCGGAAGCATAGATTGCCAACCAGTTTGTCTTCGCGGAAACCATTTTTTAACCCACAAAAAAAGCCAGCCGGAATACCGACTGGCTTTTTTGCTTTTATGCTGTTCGATTATCGCGTAATCATCAGCTTGTCAATAAAGGCACCTTTGTCAGTAGTGAGTTTGTACAGGTAGATACCGTTGGCCAAACCACTTCCGTCAAAGTTGAGATCGTAAGGCTGCTTAGAGATCATCTCACCATGGTAAAGGGTCTCAATAAGCTTTCCTTCCATGTTGAATACCTCTACGATAGCTCGTGTGCGCTCCGGAACTTCTACACGTACGGTAGCGAGACCTGCTGTAGGATTCGGGAATGCTGAGAGTACTACAACTTGATTTCCAACAAGGCTGTTGTCAATCTCAACTTGCTGCAGGTCACTCTCCT
>SKUL01000373.1 GCA_007129985.1 Flavobacteriales bacterium | reverse complement strand
TGGCTGGCCATTGCAGGTTCCATTGCCTTTGCGTTTTCGTCGTACTACTTTATCATCATCGAAGCGGGCCACAACACCAAGGCGCACGCCATTGCCTACATGGCGCCAACGCTCGCCGGTATCGTGCTGGCATACCGCGGAAAGTTTTTGCTGGGAGGCGCTCTTACTGCGTTGTTCGTAGCGCTTCAGATTCAGGCCAACCACGTGCAGATTACCTACTACTTTGGAATTCTGGCTATTTTCTATGCGCTGGCCGAAGGTGTGCGGGCTTTCAAGAACAAGGAATTGATGGAGTGGCTGAAACCTTCGGCTTTGCTGTTGGTTGCGGCATTACTTGGAGTGATGTGCAATTTTGCGAGCCTCTACAACACCTGGGAGTACGGAAAGCACACCACACGCGGTCCGTCTGAACTCACCATTCTGCCGGGGGGCGAAAGCAATGAAGAAATAGCCACGCGCGGTCTCGACCGGGATTATGTCACACAATGGAGTTATGGTATCGGCGAGACGTGGTCGTTGCTGATACCAAATGCCAAAGGTGGGGCAACGGGTGCCATCGGCGAAGGAAGCTCGCACCTGAAGAATGCAAGCCCTCAGTTTAGAAGCAATATCGCAGGGAGTAATCAATACTGGGGCAACCAGCCATTTACTTCAGGGCCGGTGTACTTTGGAGCCATTGTAATGTATCTCTTCATTCTGGGAGTGGTGCTCCTAAAAGGGCCGCTGCGTTGGGGGATTTTGGCAACGGTGGTACTTACCGTGATGCTGGCCTGGGGAAAGAACTTTATGGCGCTCACCGATTTCTTTCTGGACGTGGTGCCCGGCTACGATAAGTTTCGGGCAGTAACCATTATATTGTCCGTTACGGGATTGGCGGTTCCGCTGCTGGGCGTTTTGGTGGTGAACCGATGGTTGAAACACCCTGAAGAACTGGAGGCCGCAAAGAAACCCTTCCTCATCACCTCGGGCGCATTGCTGGGGTTGATGCTGCTTATGATTATCACTCCGGGTAGCTTCTTTTCTTTTTTGAGCGACATGGAAGTGGACCAATTCGGTCGGCAGATGCAGCAATCGGGCGGGCAATCGGCCATGATTGGCCAGTTTATGGACGAGCTGGAGAAAGTTCGAATGGGTATTTTCCGCGCGGATGCCATGCGAAGCTTTGCCTTTGTGCTGGGTGCCGCAGTGTTGCTCTTTTTGTACATGCGCAGAACCCTTCAGCCTGTGGCACTGATTGCGGCTGTGGGTGTGTTGGTACTGGTGGACATGTGGACGGTGAACAAGCGCTACCTGAATAACGAAAAAGAGCGTGGTCGCTACATGCAATGGGAAGACCCCTGGGAAAATCTCTTTCCGCATCAGGCTTCCGCTGCTGACCTTTCTGTCTTGAACGCTGAAATTTCCAATCGGCCGGGATTGTTGCGCATGGCGGGTGATTCCTACGCCGAGCGCCGCTCATTCGACGAAATGGTGCAGGTACACGAAGGTATCGTGCAGCAAACCAAGGAAGACGCCGGCGTTCGCAAACGTGCACTGAGCGAGGATGAGAAAAACATCGCTAAATTATCGGCACTCAATTTTATGAGCAACTTCCGGGTGCTCAATCTCAACAATCCATTTAACGACGGCGTTACGCCTTATTTTCACAAGTCGGTGGGCGGCTACCACGGAGCGAAGTTGCAGCGCATTCAGGAATTGATTGACTTTTACCTGCGCGATGAAGTGGCGGGCATTATGCGCGTCATGCAGGACGAGCCTACCCAGTCCAAACTTGATTTTGCGCTGTTGCGCTCACCCATGCTCAACATGCTCAACACGCGGTATGTGATTTACAATCCGGGAGCTCCACCTATTCGCAATCGCTCAGCTTTGGGCGCAGCGTGGATTGTGCAGAATGTAGAGGTAGTACCCAATGCCGACGAGGAAATGCTGGCCCTGGAGGATTTGGACCCAGAGGATACTGCTGTAATGGATGCGCGTTTTGAATCCTACCTGGGCGAAACACGTCGCTTTGCGTACGACAGCCTTGCCTCGGTGAGCATCACGAGCTACAAGCCCAATGAACTGAGCTACGATTTCAGTTCCGGCAAGGAGCAGTTTGTGGTGTTTTCGGAGATATTCTACGATGCGGGTTGGCAGGCCTACCTGAATGATGAGCCTGTAGAGCACGTTCGAGTGAACTATTTGCTTCGAGGCATGAAAATTCCGGCTGGCGAGCACACCATTGTGTTCAGGTTTGAGCCGGAGGCTTTCCACACCACCGCGCGCATTGCCATGATTAGCTCGTGGTTGATGCTCCTGCTCGTAGCCGGAGGTCTTGTGCTTGCTTTCCGCAGCCGCCAATCTCAGCAGCCCGGGGCATGACGCGTGCGCTGATTATCACCTACTACTGGCCTCCATCGGGCGGTGGCGGGGTTCAGCGTTGGTTAAAGATGACGCGTTTTTTGCGTGAGTATGGCATCGAAGCGGTGGTTTGCGTACCCGACAATCCCGATTATCCTGTGCTGGACGAAAGCCTTTTGGCCGAAATTCCAGAAGGTGTAGAAATCATCCGCGTGCCCGTTTTTGAGCCCTTCAGAGCGGTGCGAACTTTGCTCGGAAAACGAAACAAGAAAGAGTTGTCGGTGGGTTTTATCGAAGGTGAGAAAACCGGATGGCTCACGCGGGTGCTGGGATACATCCGCGGAAACTACATCATCCCCGACGCGCGGAAGTTCTGGGTGAAACCGCTGGTGAAAAGCCTTGCTCAATATCTCCAAAACCATCCTGCCGATGTGTTGATAAGCACCGGCCCACCGCATAGTGTGCACCTGGCGGGCGCTGCACTGAAACGCAACACGGGTATTCGTTGGGTGGCTGACTTTCGGGATTTTTGGAAAGACATGGACCACATTGAGCACTTTCAAATGGGTGAGCGGGCCCTCGAAAAGCACGCAGCTCTGGAGCTCAAAGTACTCCGCGAGGCAGATAGGGTAGTGGTCGTAACCCCAACCATGGCGGAGCGATATAGTGCATTGGCCGGCCGGGAAGTTGATTTGATTACCAACGGGTTTGACGAGCGCGATTTTGAGCAAGCTGTTCGCCCCAAAGACGATGAAATTGTTATCGGGCACTTCGGTACACTGGGGGCAGACCGTTTTACACCAGCGTTTTGGGATGCATTGACTGCCTTGTTGGATGAACATGCCCCCCTTCGAGACAAGCTCCGAATCGCACTCTACGGCCCAACCGATGCCAGTACGCTGCAGTACATCCGTCAGTCTTCGCTCTCTGCACATCTCGATTACCGTCAATACGTTTCACACGCCGAGGCAGTGGAAGCCATGCGCACTTCGCGACTGTTGTTGTTGGTGCTCAACGATAACAACAGTGAGTTGGGAAGATTACCGGGCAAGATCTTTGAGTACCTCGCCAGTGCGGTTCCCGTGCTAGGTCTGGGCTCTGTGCAAAGTGATGCCAGTCGTTTGCTGCAAGAAACGGGTTGCGGACAGATGCTTGAGCGGCAGGATAATGCGGGAATCCGGTCATACCTCGAAACAGTGCTCTTAGGTGAAAGTACTCATCAACCCAAACGCGAATTGATTGGTCAATACACACGTCGCGCTCTGGCCGAAAAGTACGCTGACTTGTTGAAAGGATTGGCCGCCGGCACTTAGAGCGGCATATCAAATTGCGACTTGCCGGGCACGGGCTCTCCCATGATTAAAATCCCCATTTTGCCTAAATCAACCGATGCAGCCACTTGCTTGCGTTCACGCAGGGTTTTCCACGCGCTTTTCATGCCCGAAGACCAGGTAATATCGTCCACAGCAACCACTGCATTAGGGCTGAGGTAGGGCAGCGATTGCTCAAAGTAGCGCAGCACGGCATCGCGGTCGTGGTGTCCGTCGTTGAAAAAGAAGTCAATAGGTTTTGACGCTTCGAGCACATTGCTCAATGTACTGTGAAACGCACCTGCCACCACTTTTGCATTCGCGAGTCCGAGTGTGCTGAAAGTTTCGGTGGCAATACGTGCAATTTCGGGTGAGCCCTCCAACGTGGTGAGCGACCCTTTTCCATTGTTCTTCATGGCGGAGGCGATGTAAGAACCCGAAATTCCCACGCAACTACCCAATTCTACGGCGCTTTTAGGTTCGCAGCACAAAACAATGTGATGGAGCAGCGCTGCCCATCGGGCGGGTTTGCTCGCTTTGCAGATATTGCTGATGGCCGCGGTCTTTTGTACACCTTGCTTCATTTGCTCCTCGGTACGCTGCTCGTAGCTGCTTCCGGCACCGTAATCAATGACTTTTATGGTTTCGCGGGTGTTGAGCAATGCTCGCCGGCGGTCTTCTATTTGGGTCAATCCAGCCACTGCAGATTGAGAGGCGTTTCCGTAAAGACCTTCATGCAAGCCCTTTCCAACCCTTGCAACAACCGGATTGCTGCTGTTGCAGAGCTCCTTTACCACCGGCTTTGACCGGATTGCCCGGTAGCCCGAAACGATAGCGTATGCGGTGTTTTTGAGCAATGTGAAGTTGATTTCGGGCAAGGTAATCAAAAATGAGCGAACAGGCTTCCGGCTGAGGGTTGGTCAGGGCAAAAGCATGACGAATTTTTATATGGAGGCCGGCAAAATATTTCATCGTGTTGTTCTTGTTGTAAGATGCTTCAATCCCGTTTCTCTTTCATGTGTTGTGAAATTGTTGTAACGCTAAGGGGGATTACATTTTCATATTTCATTCAATCTATTAGTGTTCCTTGCGTCTCGACTCATGTCGGGATTGGGCTCCTTGCGGTTAAAGGCGCAAGGGATACTTCAAGTTCAGAATCACATTTCGTTTTCATCGAACTATATCAGTTTTAAATGCGATTGCCCTGCCACCCCTGCCCGGTAAATAAGCGCTTATGGAGACTAAGGTTACCTTGACTTCGTTTTGATTGAATGAAAATTGGATGTATTGGTTTTTAGCAGGTTTAAAAACAGGCTTGCGCTAGTCGGGAGTACTAGACCCAAACTGGTAACGCAGGTCATTAAGCCTTGCTGGAGAACATTCTTGAAGCAGGATAAGACACACACTTATGGAGCTCTAACTCCAACACGTAACCCGCTCACGATTGGGTGGGCAAGAGCAGAGGAATGCGGGTTTCATTTTGCTTATTTAATGGCGTCTGTTTTATCACGGCGCATTATCTCAGAATGGTTATCGTCCCTCTACAAAGCTCCTCCCAGTCTGGTTGCTCGCAATCGATTTGCGCTGATTCCAATACATAGAAGTAGATGCCATCGGGTAATTCCTGGCCGCTGTTGTTTCGCCCACTGAACGGGATGCCGTTATGGGTGCTAACATATACCCTCATCCCCCATCGGTTAAAAATTCTGATTTCGTATTCCAAGCAGTTTTGATCCGCGGGCATAACTCTAAAAACATCGTTTATACCGTCTCCATTAGGTGTAATCACATTCGGCGCCCAAAACTCATCAGGCGAAAAACCATCATTGAGATAAATACTTTGGTGATTCTGGTATTCACAACCAGCCACATTTATTGTTGTGAGTACTACCTCGTATTCACCTGCTGCATGAAACTGATAAGAGAGTTCCGCTTCCTCCGAAATAACAAAACCATCAACTATCCAAGTAAAATCCAATGATTCACCATCGGTATTGTTGAAGAAATGCACCAGAAAAAGACAATCGGCGGTATAGTCAAAAGCGGGTTCGGTGTTGGGTAGTATAGCGAAGGTTTCTTCAGATTCGTTGGTACAACCATTATCATCAACATATTCATAGAGCACTGAATAACTGCCGGGCGGGGCATCTGATAAGTTGAGACCATTACCTTCTACAAAACTACCGGACAAGACACCCCCGGAGGGTGTCGGGTTTAAGGGAACAAAACCTTCTTCAAAACAAAACGCATCAGGGATATCAAACGTTAATTCCGGTATCGGCACAACCTCCAGAGAGGTATTGACAATGCTATCGCAGCCTCCAGTGGTGATGGAGATAGTCGTATAATTACCCGGCGAAGAAACAATCTCTCCGTCAGGCAACTGATACTCTTCACCAAAGCAAATAGTAGCGACTGTATTCACCTCAAAGGAGTTCACAACGGTCACATCAATGTTGAAAATGGAATCACATCCGTTTGCGCCTGAAATGGTGATTTGATATATGGTATCCTCTTCGGGTTGGGCCACTGTTCCATCAGGGAGTTGAATTGATTGACCGACACACCAATCAAAACTCTCCGAAATTATGATATCTGATGTGACAGTAAGCGAGATAAAATACGTGCTGTCGCAGCCGTTCTGGGTCACATACTCTAAAATATAGACTCCCTGTTCATTCACGTTCGTGCCATCCGGTAAGGTATAAGTTTGATTTTCACAGATGGTCGTGTCAACTACAAAATTGTAAACAGGTAGTACTGAAAGGTTAGTGATGTAGATGCTGTCGCAACCCGAAGCAGTGATGAAAACTTCTTCAAAAACCCCTTCTTCAGTAAAAATTTGACCCCCGGGTGAAATGTATTCTTCACCCTCGCAAATTTGTGCATTTGCTGTATTGAGAAATGTACGAAATACGTCAACTGTCCAGTGGATTACAGAATCACAACCGTCAGTTGAGGTAAGTTGAAATGTGTATTCTCCGGAGTTGGATATGGGGTTTCCTTCGGGATCTGTAAGCGAATCATTCTCGCACAAATCGAAGGTGTAACTCAATGAATAGTTTTCAGCAACCTCAACCACTGTGTTTATGATGCTATCGCAACCGGCAATAGTTGTGAATTCTGAAACATAGGTGCCCCCGGAATTAACGCTCACACCATCAGGGAGTATGTGTGTTTCGCCGTCACACAATATTACAGTTTGATCATCCTCAAACACGGGAAGTATCGTAAGAGCGATGTTGATAACGCTATCGCAACCGGAATCATTTAGAATAACAGCCGTGTAATCTCCGCTTTCGGAGAGAATCTCACCGTCGGGAGCCGTGTATGTATTGCATGCTGTGGCTGAGATTGAGCTGGAGCTTACTTCACACTCTACAAATTTGGCAATAAATGCATCTCTGGCTCCTGCATATTCCTCTTGATGGATTCCGGAAGTGGAAATATTAGTATTGCTCATAGTCCACCCCGTCAAATAATATGCTTGGTTAAAGTACGCTGTTGACCGGCCAACATCGTTTTGTGCTCCCCCATAATAAGTGCTCCAATAGAGGCTTCCATCCTGATCAAACAATGCCAAAAAAGCATCGATTCCCCCACCAATAGCACTTTGATGAGCGCCCGGTGATGCAATGTTCTCGCTACTTTCTGTTTGACCTGATATGAGAATTCTACCGTTTTCAACTGCCCTGCAGCCAAATCCACGATCGTATTGTGCCCCCCCGAAGTAAGTACCCCAAACTTGTTCGCCCGCGGTAGAAAATTTTAGAAGGTAGGCGTCAAAATCTCCGCCATTGTTCAACTGGTAAGCGCCGACGGTCGAAATCCCATTGGTACTGGCTGTACGCCCGGTCATGTATATGTAATCGTCTTCATCAATCGAGCAAGTCCATGAAAGATCCTGATTGCTGCCTCCAATGTATGTCCCCCATTGACGAACTCCATTGGTGTTGAATTTGGCCAGAAACGAATCCCAGAGGCCACCGCCGTGGTTTGGTTGGTGACTTCCGGCTGTAGATATGTTGGTAGAGCTCTGCGCATGTCCGTACAAGTACACGTTCAGCTCAGAGTCTGTAGCACAGCTATATCCTTCTTCCCATTGAATGCCACCGTAGTAAGTGCCCCAGATTCGCTCTCCATCCGGCGTGAACTTTATTAGAATAGCATCATCTTGCTGGTTTTGACCTGCGCCACCATATACTTCCTGATGACTACCCGGGGTTGAAATGTTGGTAAAGCTCTTGGTTACACCTGCCATGTACAAAAAACCGGCAGCATCAACATGACAATATCTACCGCGGTCGAACTCTTCACCTCCGTAATACGTTCCCCAAATTCGAATACCCTCGGTGCTATATTTTTGAACGAATCCATCGAGCCCACCTCCACCATAATCGGGTTGGTGGCTTCCGGGTGTTGAAATATTACTTGTGCTGTTGGTTCTTCCGGTTACATAAATATGCCCCTGATTATCAAAATCGCAGCCCCAGAGTTCTTCCTGACCGCTTCCACCAATATACGTCCCCCATACTTGATTGCCGTCTTCATCAAATTTTGCAAGAAATGCATCGAGGGAACCCCCACTAACGGTTTGCTGGGTTCCTGCAGTTGCAATGTTATTAACGCTTTGGGTACCTCCTGCGACATACAGGTTTCCCGAGGGATCAAACTTAGAGTAGAGAATTTCATCTAGACTGCTTCCCCCGTAATATGTTCCCCACACCCGCGATATAGGGTCAATAATCATGGCCAGATCAGGGTTCGCATCTGGAATCTCAAAACCCCAAACATTCTTTTCTATCTCAACCCAATAGCTCATCAGCTCTTTGCCGTTCTGAAAAACAACGGGACTACTTTCTGTTATTGTACCTAGATAAGTAGGTAAAACCAATTCTCCTGAGCTATTCAAAGCAGCCTCAGTTCCTGAAATTTCAATTCGTATGTTTTGGTAATCCGCCCCTGGGGCCAGCTCGTAATCGTGCTCAAAAAAGCCGCCCCCGTTGTAAAACCTGACATCGATGCCGGGATATACCTCACTAATGCGAACCGATTCAAACTCTCTCACATTCGTTACGCCATCTGGATTGTGAGGTAGGTTGTAATAATTAAAAGTTCGAGCTGTGGGCTTCATCTTTTCTATCTGAACCATGCGGTTGGCCCCAACCCATCTGAGGTCAACCCTCGCAAACTGCACCGAGTCGGCCCCTTGCATCTCCGGTTCTCCATTTAGGTCAAGCTTTTTTGGTGAACTGTAATGTGCCGCGTGCAATTGGTGTGAGTACCCCCAATCTGAAATGACCAACTGACTATTATCTGATACGCCCATGAACAAAACATCTGACCTGAATTGTTCGTGCTGGTTGTGCACTTGGCCTATATTTTCAATAAAGGTGATTTTAGGATGAGTAACATTCTTGTTCTGTGTAGAATGTATAGAGTGCTTAGCTGACTGTGCCGACGTTTTTTCGTAAAAAAGCGAAAAGAACAACAGCAGGAGTACGATGAAATGTGACTGTCGGATAAAATACATGGTCAAGGCCTAATCGCGTTACAAAGTAGTCCTAATTATGCGTAAAGATGTAAAAAAAATCGATTAATCTGGTTGGTTTCACGTGAATTATATTTACCAGATTACCTGCTAAATATCAGAATAACTAAAACACGTCGCAATATATAAACTATTTATTCGCAAACAGTTAACAACATTATTATGTGGAAGTAGATAAATGTGTTTACCCGGCTTGCTTGGCCTTTTATCTGACTTCAAGAGATTCATAGCAGCTCACCAGTTCTTTCCCCATGGAAACGAGGTTGTACCTGGATAGAACGGCCTTGGTACCCGGAGCTCCCCATTTTTCTTTGGCGTCAGATTCATGCAGAACCGCTTCAATCGCCCGAGCCATATCCCCGGCATCTTCCGACCTAAAAACCACTCCGCATCCTCTTTCCCTCACTATTTCTGCCTGCGCGGCCGAATCAGATACCACCACAGGAAGCCCCATCAGCATGTATTGAAACACCTTGTTGGCAACACCAATGTCGTGCTGCCGTCCGCTGAAAATAGGCGAGAGCCCGGCTGTACACGCTTTTGCGTAGGTAGGAAAATCTTTAATGTCAATCCACGGCTTGTGCAATACATAGTCGCTGATTTCGGGGTCTTGAATCCGTCGTTCAAAGGTTTCGCGCTCCGCGTTGTTTACGTTTCCGGCCAGGAGCAATCGCACGTCATGTCCTTTGGCGCGAAGCAATTTCAGCGCATTGAGCGCCGTGTAAACACCTCTCCTTTCTGCAATCACACCAAAGTAGAAAAGCCAGTGGCATTCAGGGTGGGGAAGGGGATTGGCCCCAACAGGATAGCTCAGTAGCTGCTCGTGGTCAGGTACGTTCGGGTAAATCACAAAATGCTCCCGATTCAGGTGCGGATATTGCTCGCACAGCACTTTTCGGTGGTGCTCACTCAATACCACAATCCGGTTGGCTTTTGCCAGGATGCGGCCTTCAAGTTTTTGCCAACGTTGCGGACGGGCAACCAGATTTCCCGGAAACTTCTGCGTCCATTGGTAATTGAGAACGGCCGCCGGGTAGTTTTCATGCAGGTCAATGACCAGCGGGATATTAAAAGTGGATGCCAGTTCGGCACCGGCTTCACCCATGTACAGGTCGTGGGCATGAATGGCCTCAATGTTGAACTCGCGAATAAAGGCGGCTCCGTGTTTTTTCCAGAATCCATTGAAAAGCGGCAGCCAATGGTAAAGGGCAAACATGTAGTTCTTCCACTTTTCAGGAACGGGAATGCGCCTGATTCGCACTCCTTCAAGGTCTTCAATGGGAGCGTGTTTGCCGTAATTGAGGGCGAGTACAAAGACTTCAAAGCCGTTTTGTTGAAGCAATCGGGCCTGATTTACCACGCGATTGTCGCCGGTAAAAGGGTTGTCGAGAAGCATTCCGATGCGCTTCAAGGCTTGATGTTTTGGTAAAGTCCGTACATCTTTCCTGCCTTGCGCACCTGATAGTAGGTGTACATCTCCGCACCAAATCCGCTGAAAAAGTGCGCAATTCCGGGATGCATGCTGCCTTCAAAATCAAATTCCTTTTCCCGTTGCCGGGCCAGTTGAATGCCCTCCCAAAGCAATCGCGCCATGGCTCCGGAGTTCTTGCCGCCATCGCTCGTCTTCATTCCACCGCAGATGTAGTACACTCGCTGTTCGTCCCATCCGAACAAAGCCGATGCAATCACCTCATTGTTTTCGACTATCTCGATGATTTTGCCGCAGTTGTATTGCTGAACGTAATTCGCGAAATGCTCAATGACAGAGGGTTCAATGGGCGCCTGGTCTCCTTTGCGCCGGTAGGATGCCTTGTTGAGTGCTATGAGTGTTTCGGCCGAATGGGCTTCGCATACTTCATGGATTTTTTCCGACTTATTGATTTGCCGCCGAATATTTTCGCGGAATTGCTTGCGGAGTTGGTCGGTAGCAATTTGTCGCGTATCCAGTCTGAAGGTAATGCGGGGCTTTACTTCAAACCCTGCCCAGTGAAAGGGCAGCCAGTAAAAAGGTAAAAAATTGAGTTCAACCAGCGATGGATTCAACTCGGATAGGGCATTGGACGCCTCGGTGTAGAGCTTTTTTTGCAGCGAATAATCTCCCGCGTTTGAGGCCGGCGCTTGCAGCGAAAAATAGGGCACCAACTGGGGCATCACGATGCGCGTACCTGCAATCTTGCTGCTTTTGAAAACAAAGGGGATTGAAGTAGAGAATCCTTCAGTCTTGAGGTTGAGAAACTTCAGCGCACCAGGCTCCGGGTAGAGTACCTGAGCCAGATTTACGTTGAAGAGCAAGCCATTGGTTTCCGCCGGGGAACTCAGCGGTTTGTCGTCAATATGGGCTTCGGCTTTGGTGGGCATGGGCCAAATTTAGGGCTTGTAGCTAAAACCTAGTTGGGCGGCATAATCCGCGCAAGTGTCCAGAAAATCTCGTTTATCGGCTTCACTCCATTCTGCGTAGCCCGGGAATTTCCCCGTTTTCTGCGCATTCACTTTCTTGTTGAGGTGCGCCTTGATTTTACTCGAACTGATATCTATTTCCAGCCATTCCAGGAGTTTTTGCACAGATGTTTGGTCAATCTCCGAAAAATTAAATCGCTGAAATCGGTTTTCCGGCATGTGCTGCAGACTACTGTCAATAAACATGTTGGTTTCGCGCCAGAGCCAAGCGATTTTGCCCACGCGCGATTGATTGGTCCAGTGGGCTTTTTCGTCACCACTTATGGGAGACAGCCGTGCAAAATCGGAGCGATGACTTTGGTACCAACCGCGGTTCATGCCCGATTTCACAAATCCGGCGGGGTCGCGATAGAGGTGCACAAATTTGGCAT
>SKUL01000082.1 GCA_007129985.1 Flavobacteriales bacterium | reverse complement strand
GCTCCGCGCTGGGAGTAGCACATATTGTACACATGCCACTTGTTTTGCAGTGCAATTTGTCCGCCGATGGTGTTGTGCGTACTCTGGATAAAGGCCGTGGGCGCCAATGTCTGTTCTTCTCGTTCAATCATCGACCGCAAAAACCTATCTGTATCCTGCGTGCAGCCCAATGCAGTAGCCGTAAGCACCGCGTCTGGTGTTTTGAGATTTGCGTCCTTGAGGGCTTGTCCGGCAGCCGCAATACCCATTCGGAGAATTCGCGCCATTCTGCGCAAGGCCATGGGTTGAATCCACTCCTTGTAATCGGGTTCTTTGGCGCTGAGACACTGTACCGGCTCAAAAACAGGTTTCCGGGGAAAGGTCCGCGAACCGAAAGTTTCCTGCGCTGAAATGTTTCCTATGCCGCGGATGTACATACTCATGGCCTGGAAAAAATGATGCTGCTGCAATTTCCGCCAAAACCGAAGGAATTGCTCAGCACGTGGTTCACTGTTCTGTTTTCGGGCGAGGTAACGTAAGTCAATGGATGCTCCGAGAGCGGGTTCTCCAACCTGAGCGTGGGAAACATCATTCGCTCACCGATGCTCAAAATGGAAAAAACCGATTCAACCGCACCGGCTGCACCGAGCGTGTGACCGGTAAAACTTTTGGTGCTCGTGACGGGGGGCGACGAGGCAAACACGGTGCGAATAGCCGCCGCTTCGGTTTCGTCGTTGTTGGGCGTGGCCGTTCCGTGGGCGTTGATGTGGTCAATGTCGGCAGGACGCAGACCGCCTTCCTTCAACGCCTCTTCCATGGCCATCCGGGCTCCGGTACCATCTGGTGATGAAGCGGTTTGGTGATGTGCGTCGTTGGTATTGGCATATCCGGAAACCCTCGCCAGAATGCGTTTTCCACTTTTCAGGGCATCTTCTTCGGTTTCGAGTACCACATAGGCCGCGCCCTCACCCAGATTCAAGCCTTTGCGACTCTGGTCAAAAGGTCGGCATAGTTCCTTGTCGAGTATCATCAAGGAGTTAAAGCCGTTGAGGGTGAATCGCGACAAACCGTCGGCACCACCGGCAATGGCGTTCTTGATACGTCCGGCGCGAATCATTCTGGCCGCCAACATAATGGTATTGACCGACGATGAGCAAGCCGTGTTGATGGAAGCGAGAAATCCACGAACGCCCAACTCTTCGGCGAGTTGCTCGGAAGTGCCGCCGCAGTCGTGATTGAACACTTCGCGCATGTGGCCGTGGCGCTCATTTTCCATAAAGCCGGGGTAGAAATCTTCGGTGCGGTCCATCCCCCCTACGGTGGTTCCGTTCATAAGTCCGGTAAGGTGATTGGGGGTAATTTGCGCCATTTGAAGTGCTTCACGCGCGGCGATGAGGGCGATGAGGGCGGTTCGCGACCAAAAGGGTGGGTGGGTGGGCCCGGAACGGGAAATCAACTCACCGCGATCCGCCCGAACTTCGCCCAAAGGCATTTCGTGGTGAAACGTGCGCAACAATTCAGGGGGAGCAATTCCATGCCTACCGGATTTGAGCGCGAGCAGATTTTCCTCAACCCCAAATCCGAGGCAGGTAACTACGCCCATTCCGGTAACAACCACCCCCTTCGGCATGCAACATCAGGCTTCCTGGCGCGACTGAATATATTCAGCCATGGTGCGCACCGAGTGAAAAACGTCTTTTCCTGCCTTCGGGTCTTCGAGTTTGATACCGTAATTGCGCTCCAGCAACACGATAAGCTCAAGGGCATCAATGGAATCGAGTCCCAGGCCTTCCATAAAAAGCGGGGCATCGGTATCGATGTCGGCAGTTGTCATTTCTTCAAGATTCAGTTGCTGAATGATTTCTCCCTTCAGCTTTTCAATGAGTGCGTCCATGTTGGAATGTTATCTATGTCTTTTATCAATTGTGTGCTAAGTTGCGAATTATTCGTTTCACCGTCGTGCTTTTTTACGCGAAGCATCCACGCCCGCGCCTGTTGGTCTATCACATCCACCCAACCCAAGATGAGTTCAGTCATACCCGACGCTGCCATCAGTTCTGCATGCATGAAGATTTCTTCCGGACGGGCGACATCACTTATGACGCAAAGATTCTCGCCCGAAAGACGGTACCTGATAGCAATCTCACCGAGCATGATGTTGGGTAATGTGTACACGAAAACAGCCGGACTGGGCAATGGGTTCACGGAATCGCTGATAAGCTCCTGATGCGCACAATCCGAAACAATGGATGATGTACGGTTAAAAACGAGAATGCCCGTTTGTTGGGGATTTACCGGAGTTTCATCCCCCACCAGGACCTCGACCGCCAGGGTAGCCAGCTTGCAGAGGCTGTCCATCTTGAAAAACTTCGGGTATGCCATGTTCAACTGGCGGTACTGGTCGCTCAGCCACGCTGCTAGGCTCTCGTTTTGGCGCCATTCAGTTACCGCACGGCCGTCGCGATGCCAACAACCCTCACGCAACTGCACCGCCGAAACGATATGGAGCTTCGTGCTCATAGCGCATACATGGCAGCGGCGTTGCAACCGCCGAAGCCCGATGAAGTTTTTAGAAATGTGCTTACCGGCGCATTAAACGCCTTTCCCACAACGTTGAGGGGCAGCGTTACGCCGTGTTCCGCGTACCCCAATGATGCGGGCACCCACTGCTCACGAAGGGCGTGCAACCCTACTACGGTTTCGAGGACTCCGGCCGCTCCAAGGGTATGACCAAAAACGCCCTTCATGCTGTGAAGTGGAATATCTTGAAGCCCTGTTCTGTTGAAGGCCTGACACTCCATTTCATCGTTGAATGGCGTAGCCGTGCCATGCGCCGAAATAAAGCCGGGTTGCTCACCATGGCTTTCCTGCACACGACAAATAGCCTGATACAAACCTTCTCCCGTGCGCGATGGCCCCGAAATGTGATTGGCGTCATTGGCCGACGCTCCGGCAATAAAGCGCGGAAAATCGCTGTTGTCAGTCTTTTCAAGCACACAAGTGGCCACTGCTTCGCCGAGCGAAATACCCTGTCGGGTCGCATCATAGGGTCGGCATGGCTCTGGACTCACCGCATGAAATCCTTGAAATCCGCTCAGGGTAAAGCGCGAAAAAAGGTCCGCACCGCACACCACCACCTTGTTACAATGTCCCGCCTCAATCATGCGAGCACCCACGATGATGGCCAGCAATCCGGAAATGCAAGCATTGGACACAATCTGAACAGGATGCGCAGTATTAAAAGCCCGTGCTATCCGGGTACCAAGTTGGTGAAGCAAGCTG
>SKUL01000140.1 GCA_007129985.1 Flavobacteriales bacterium | reverse complement strand
TTATGTCGCATCACAACCATGGCAACAAGTACTATGGTCACAATGGCGGTAATCCCGGCTACCAGGCCAACTGGAAGTACTTTCCGGAAGATGATATGCATGTTGTGATTCTGTGCAACGCATTTTCGGCCCCATTTGGAGATATTGTAGCCACTGTGGCTGATATCCTCTTTGACCAACCTTTTGAAATTCCTGTGGCCCGTGATGCCATTTCGCTTGCCCCCGAGCAGATGGCTGCTTTTGAAGGCAGTTACCGTGTTTCAGAAGAAATGCTTTTTGAAGTAAAACTCCGCGACAAGCAACTCACTTTTCAGGCTACGGGCCAGGATGCCTATCCGATTTTTCCGTATGACCAACGCCATTTTTTCATCAAGGGCACGGATATCACCGTAGTTTTTGAAGAAAACGGCGACAAGGAAATCACCGCCCTTGTTTGGACTCAGAGCGGGCGCGCAAGTCGTTTTGAAAAATTAGGCAGCACAGAACAACCTTAAAACGTTTTAATTGATATGAACAGCAAGGAGCAAAAGTTAAGACGAATCGTACAGAATCTCACCAGGCACAAGTTTGTACACGAGGCCTGTTTGCATCTTGAAATGCTGGATGGCTCGTCAACGCTGAGGTCTTGCTTTGGCGATTTACCGGAGCATCGGCCCTTTTATGTGGCAAGTATCAACAAGCTCTTTGTAGCTGCCTTGATTTTCAAATTGGTGGATGAAGAAAAAATTCATCTTCACACCACCATTCACAAGGTGTTGCCGACAGCCTTAACCGACGGTCTTCATGTTTATAATGGCACCGACTACAGCGATACAATTACCGTAAAGCATTTGCTATCGCATACCTCGGGTTTACGCTGCTACCTGATTGACCGTCATCCCGACGGCTCTACCATGATGAAACGCCTGCAGCAAGGCGAAAACACAGCCCTGACGCTTGAGGCTGCCGTAAAAAGAGCACGGGCCATGCGTCCGGTTTTTGAACCCGGCAAAACAGGTAAAGCGCACTACAGCAATACCAACTACCACCTGCTGGCCGGTATTGCCGAAGCGCTAACCGGTGTACCCATCGAAAAGCAACTTGAGGAAATGTTTGTGAGACTTGAAATGCACAACACCTTTGTGATTGCCCCCAATGAAAAGCGCGACTATCAGCGCGTGCGATATAGAAACACCCAACCTCCGCTTGACGCATTCTTTGGAGCATCGCGCTACGACGTTGCCTCCACAACATCTGATTTAATCAGGTTTTTAAGGGCATATCTGCGTGGTGAGCTGTTCACTGCCCACAGGGTGATGCAGGGTCAACAATGGAATCGTATTTTCTTTCCGTTTCAATACGGCACCGGTTTGCAGCGGTTTAGCATTCCACGGTTTCTCTCACCTTTCCAGGCGGTTCCTGAAATGTTGGGTCACAGCGGTTCGGTGGGTTCGGTGTTGTTCTTTTTACCCGGGCACAACATTCTTGTGGCAGGAACCACCAACCAGCTTGCCACGCCACAACGCATTTACAGAGGCATTATACAAGCTGTAAAGGTTTTTGAAGGCAGATAAAAGCTCTGCTGAAAGGCAAGTTTTCAGTGAGCTGGATATATGCGGGTTTAACAGGAAACCCACACGTATTGGTGGAGTAAACGATCTGCTCTTAAGGCTTTACCCTCATTGTTTCACCCACTGCAGCGTATGTCGCTCACCGCCTGAATCATACACTTCCAACAGGTACCAGCCCGGGCGGAGGAATGAAACATCCATTTCCATTGCGGTTTGCGCGTTGCCGTCATGCCCTATGACCTGTTGGCCCGAGACGTTAAAAATGCGGTAGTGGCGAATACCTCGTTCGTATTCTACACGCAGCTTGTTGGTGGCAGGGTTGGGAAAAGCCCTGGGTTGGAGTTTTGGAATATCCGCAACAGATGTAAGCGCATCCATATCAATCATCAACTCTCGAAAAGTTGAGCCGATTAAATGCTCATCGCGGAATTCATCCACCCGAATTACCAGCGTCCAACGGCCGGGCAACAAGGGCATGGTAAGCATACCTGTTTGTGGGTTCACAGATGTACCGATGGGCAACACACCGCCGGGCGTTACTGCCTCAAGGCTGTACACGAGCAAATCGTTATCGGGATCAGTGGCAGCAGCGTTGTGCGACACAAAGCCATCCTCAACAGTAAAGGCACCCGGCCAGGCCTGAATAACAGCAGAGCTATTGGGCCCAAGAATCGGTGAGATTGTTAACTGAGCTTTGAGCAATACAATCGTACTTTCCGATTGTGGAATGTTCTCGACTTCCGCCACACGAAAGCTGTCTATTACTTGAATAAAATAAACGCCCGGCCCCGGGTAGGTATAGCGCGCCGCATAACTCCAACGCTTTACGCCATCGGCCGTCCCTCCTTCTACTCCATTGAGCCACATTTCCGGCGCACCCGACCCGGGGTTCCACAGTATGGACGAGCGGTCTGTCTGCGAATCGGCCATTACATCCAAATGAATTTCAAAGTCGTAGGTATTACCGCTTACATGGCTGAAGTGTATTTCACCACCGCGGATATCCTGTGCCTGTGCGCCGGACATCATCAATATGGCCAGCACACCCAGAAGTAAGTTGCGTGTTTTCATAGGGTTGAAGGTAGTTAGAAAAAAGCGTACAACGCTAACCCAAAATATGCACTGGCTTGTGCCAAATGCAATTTCAACATGGGCCAACTTACAATGCAGGGGCACTACCCCGCCTCCCGTGGCAAATTAAATATCCGCCCCGTACAGGTTTATGCTTATGCGTAGTAAAAGTGAAAGTCGTAATTCCATTCGCCACCCACCTTTTCGATATCAAAACGATACCAAACCGCCTGGCTTATGTTGATCATGATATTGTATTTCTTTGAGCCGGATCCATGATAAAGCTCAAGGAAATACGGCACACCACTCTGTACCACCACATTTCCGCTCGAAAAGTCTTGATTGGTAAACACCTTTTCGGTTCCATCCGTCAGATGCATTGTGTAAGTCACCGAGCAGCCATTGCACTTAATAGAGTTTTGCAGTTCACGCAGAAAATCACCTGCAAAAACAAACGTTGATGTTAAAATGAGGGCAGTAATCAGGATAACTTTTTTCATTGGGGTCTTGTAGATTGATTGTTTTTGAAAGGCTAAATGTAGAATTTTTTAGAGCGACACTGAAGCTAAACACTATTCGCATCACACTAAGGATGATGCGGAAAAGGTAAAGATAACCGCTCATATCCAGCACTTTTTGCCGACAG
>SKUL01000353.1 GCA_007129985.1 Flavobacteriales bacterium | reverse complement strand
CCGGAGTGGGACGGAATTGTGATGCGACACGACTACGTGGGAACCATCGGAACCAGCAACTATTTTCGTCGCACCGTGCTCACCCACGAAATTGGTCACTACCTGAACCTGCAGCACATCTGGGGCGGCAACAACGTGCCCGGTTTTTTCTACCTGCCAGTGGCAAACCCCAATAACTGCAACTTCGATGATGGGGTGGACGATACCCCCAACACCATCGGCTGGCAAAGCTGTAACCTGCAAGGCAACACCTGTGGGTCGCTCGATAACGTGCAGAACTACATGGACTACGCCTATTGCGCCCGCATGTTTACCGAAGGTCAGCGCGACAGGATGCATGCCACGCTGAATTCGCCGGTAGCAGGCCGCAACAATCTTTGGCAGCCCGAAAATCTGGAGGCAACCGGTGTTTTTTGGGAACCCAATATTTGTATGGTGGATTTCGAAGCCGACAAAAGGCTGATATGCGCGGGTGAGAGTGTGCAGTTTAATGATTTGAGCTACCACGGGATTACTTCGTGGAGCTGGACCTTTGAGGGAGGGACGCCGGAATTCTCCAGCACCGCCAACCCGCTGGCGCAGTATAACCAGAGCGGCGATTATGATGTGTCGATTGTGGTAAGTACCTCAAGCGGTTTTTCGCAAATCACCCGCCCCAACTACATCCGCGTGATGCCAGGCCCCGAAGACCAGCAGAGCCAAATGACCGACGATTTTGAAACCGAAAGTCTTTCACAAAACCAATGGTTCTTCGACCCCGGGCCCGACGATGGCTGGGTCACTGCCCAAGTAGGTTTCAACAGCGCGCAATCGTTGATGTTTACCAACAGTGCCGACGTGCGGGGCAGGGTGGTGAACGCCATTTCGCAGCCCTTAAACCTGAGCGAAGAAACCGAGGTTGTGTTGTCGTTTAAACACGCCTATGCCAAACGCGCTCCCAACAACAACGACCGCCTCAGGGTGTACCGCTCTACCAATTGTGGAAGCACCTGGATTCCGCTCGTGAGTTTTACCGGCAATACCAACCTCGAAACAGCACCCTTGCTTCCGGACGAGGATTTTGTTCCGGCATCTGAAAGCGATTGGACAGCCACCGAGGTAAACCTACCCGCGGCATTGCTCTCCGAATCGGTGATGTTTCGCGTGGAGTTTTTGAGCGACGGTGGCAACTTTGTGTACATCGACGACTTTTATGTAGGTCCACCCGGCTCCGTAAACGTGGAGGAACTTTTAAGCGGACAGGTTGATGTGTTTCCGGTGCCTTTTGGCGATTGGCTGCACATCCGTCCGCGCACTGGTTTTCCCGAAATTGAGCAGGTTGAACTGATAGATATGACCGGAAGAACCGTTTTGCAATCACCGTTTAACAGCGCCCGGCCCATACTGCAAACCAGCTCAGTGCCGCACGGCGCGTACTTGCTGCGGATGCACACCGGCAGCGGATTCGTTCACAAGAAAATTTTGAAGTAAGATGAGTACCACCCCAAACCGATTCAGCAATGCCGAAGAAGCCCGGCGAGTGTTTGAATTGCAACACGCTCCCGACAATCTTCAGCGGATGAAAAACACCACGGCCAAGGAGCGCATTGAGCGCATTCGCCGCATTGACCGCTACCTGAACGACCCCACCAAGAAGCAGCTCTGGATGGATGCGCTTCACGCCGATTTGCGCAAGAGCAGGGAAGAGGCCATTGCCACGGAGCTGGCAACCATTCAGGTTTGCATGCGGCACATTTACGACGAGCTGGGCGACTGGATGCGCGACCGCCCTGTGTCCGGCCCTTTGGCCATGCTGGGCATGAGCAGTTGGGTGCGCCACGAACCCAAAGGTCACGTGATGGTGATTTCGCCCTGGAACTACCCGCTGCAATTGGCCGTGAACCCCTTGATTCACGCCATAGCTGCCGGAAACGTGGTGTTGCTCAAACCCTCGGAAATTGCGGCCGCCACGTCGGGCTTCCTAAAAACCATGATGGACGAGCTTTTCGACGAGCGCGAAGTGGCCGTTGTAGAAGGCGATGTGCCTACCACCACTGAGTTGTTGTCGCTGCCCTTTCACCATATTTTCTTCACAGGAAGCCCCAAGGTGGGTAAGATTGTGATGCGCGCTGCATCCGAGCACCTAACCTCGGTTACGCTGGAATTGGGCGGAAAGTCGCCGGTGATTGTTGACGAAACCGCCAACGTAAAAGACGCCGCCGAAAAGGTAGCATGGGGAAAGTGCATCAACGCGGGGCAAACCTGCATCGCGCCCGACTATGCGCTGGTGGTAGAATCAAAGGTTGAGGCCTTCGCGGCTGCGTTTGAAAAAGCCGTGCAACAGATGTACAATCGAAGTGGCGAGGGAATTGCGCAATCGTCGGACTATTGCCGCATCATTGACGACCGCAATTACGACCGCGTGAAATCGCTGATTGATGACGCTGTGCAAAACGGAGCCAGTCTGCGCGTGTCTGGAGATATGGACGCGTCCGATAGATTGATTGCACCCCATTTGCTACTAGATGTGAGTCCCGATATGCGCATCATGGACGAGGAAATTTTTGGACCTGTGTTGCCCGTTTTACCCGTGGAAAACCTCGATGCAGCCATTGAAATCATCATTCAGGGAGAAAAGCCTCTGGCGCTCTACATCATGAGCAAGAGCAAGAAAAATATCGGGGATATCCTCAGGCAAACCACATCGGGAGGCGTAGGCATCAACGAAGTGATGGTGACCTCCATCAACCCCAACCTTCCTTTTGGCGGGGTGAACCACAGCGGTATCGGAAAATCAAACGGGCACTACGGTTTTGTGGAGTTCTCGAACGAGCGCGGAGTGGTAAAGCGTAAGTACCTCGATTTTAAGATGATTTACCCGCCCTACAAGCCCGCGCTGGCCAATTTGCTGGGGAAATTGTCGCGGTGGTAATCACCCGAACATTGTTTCCGCGGGTTTGTTACTTTTGCCGCGTCTCATAAGGGGTGCCTTATCTCCCGGGTAAAACCGGGATGTCAGGCTGAGATCATACCCATTGAACCTGATCCGGGTAATGCCGGCGAAGGGAAGAGGTTTTTTTTTTTTTAACGAATAATTTTTCTGCGGGAAAGTTGCCCCTTGTTTTCTGCAATTGTTGAACTTAAAACAATTGTACGATGCGGTTTATTACGCTGCTTACCACTGCGCTCCTCCTCACGCAAACAGCCGCGGGGCAGGGCGAAATTTACGGAGTAATCACGAACGAGAGAGGCGAGCCGCTGGCCGGTGCTGCGGTAGCCATTACGGAAACGTTCAAAGGAACCTTTACAGGGCCCGACGGGAGTTACCGCTTGCGGAACCTTAGGCCCGGCCCCCATGCTTTGCGGGTGTCGTTTCTCGGTTTTGAAACCATTCACGACACGCTGCTTCTACAAGACGGCGACCGACTTATTTGGAGTCCGCAGATGAAACCCAGCGCTTTTCTTTCGGAAGAAGTGGTCATTACGGCTACCCGCGCGGGAAGCAAAACACCCACCACCTATACCAACCTGAGCAAGGAGGAGGTGAGCGATGCCAATTTCGGACAGGACCTGCCGTACATTTTGGAGTTTACGCCTTCGGCTGTGGTAACCTCCGACGCCGGAGCAGGGGTGGGCTATACGGGCATTCGCATCCGCGGAAGCGATCCTACACGAACCAACGTCACCATCAACGGAATACCGGTGAACGACGCTGAATCACACGGTGTTTTCTGGGTTAACATGCCCGATCTGGCTTCCTCGCTGGAAAGTGTTCAGGTGCAGCGAGGAGTGGGTACATCATCCAACGGGGCGGCCGCTTTTGGTGCAAGCATCAACCTGCAAACCAATGCACTTCAGGAGAAAGCCTACGGCGAAATTGAGAATGCCTACGGCTCATTCAACACCTGGCGTCACACCGTAAAAGCCGGAACGGGTCTGATTAACAATAAGTTTACGGTTGACGCCCGCTTGTCGCAGATTACCTCCGACGGCTATATTGACAGGGCTTCAAGCGATTTGCGTTCCTACTATCTGGCGGGGGCATGGCACGGTAAAAACTCGGTATTGCGCCTCAATGTGTTTGGTGGTCACGAAGTAACTTATCAGGCCTGGAACGGGGTGTCCGCCGAAAACCTCCAAAGCAACCGCACCTTTAACAGTGCTGGAATGTTTTTTGACCAGGATGGCAATATGCAGTTTTACGACAATGAAGTGGACAACTACCAGCAGCACCACTACCAACTTCACTTTTCCCATCGCTTTAGCCAGCGGGTGAATTTCAATACTTCGCTGCACTACACGCGGGGCTTTGGTTATTTTGAGCAATTCCGTGCCAACGACAGGTTCAGTACCTACGACCTTGAGCCATTAGTGGTTAACAGCGATACCATTACGCGTACCGATTTAATTCGTCGCAGATGGCTGGATAACCACTTCTACGGTCAGGTTTTTTCGATGAACTACAACAACCACCGCGGACTGGATGTAACCGTGGGCGGGGGCTGGAACGTGTATGACGGCGATCACTTCGGTGAAATTATCTGGGCCCGTTTTGCCTCGCAGAGCAACATTCGCGACCGCTACTACGACAACAACGCACTCAAAACCGAGTGGCACGGATACGTTAAAGCTACGCAGCAACTGGGCAAATTCACCGCCTTTGCCGATTTGCAGTACCGCGGAATAGATTACCGCTTTGAAGGATTCAATGTGGTGTTCGAGGAATTTGTGCTGGCCGATCAGCAAGCGAACTTCGGATTTTTCAATCCCAAGGCCGGCTTTATGTTCGATCTTAACGAGCGGAATAATTTTTACGCTTCGCTCGGTGTGTCTCACCGTGAGCCGGTACGTCGCGATTTTACCCAAAGCACTCCTGAGAGTCGGCCCTTGCCTGAGCAACTTCGCAACCTTGAAGTAGGTTATCGCTACCGTGGACGCAACTGGTATGTAAACGCCAATTACTACCTGATGGATTACAAAGACCAGCTGGTGCTTAACGGCGAAATCAATGATGTGGGAGCCTACAACCGGGTGAATGTGGACGACAGCTACCGCATGGGGATAGAAATTGAGGGAGGAGTGCGGCTGCATCGAACCCTTACACTCGGCGGTAACGCCACATTCAGCCAGAATAAAATCCGGGCATTCACTGAATTTGTGGACGACTTTGACGAGGGAGGCCAGCTTGCTATTCAGCATAGCAATACCGACATTGCCTTTTCACCCAATTTTGTAGCCGGAGGTATTCTAACCTACGAGCCTCTGAAAGATTTGCGCATGAGTTTGATGCCCAAATACGTGGGCGAGCAGTTTCTGGACAATACCTCTAATCGCGATCGAATGCTCGACGCCTATTTCATTACCAACTTCAGGCTGCATTACACCCTTCGAGATGTGCTTTTCAGCGAGTTGGAAATTGGTGTGCTCGTTTACAATATGTTTGATTCTATGTATGAAAACAATGGCTACACGTTCAGTTACATCGCCGGCCAGCAGATGATTACCGAGAATTTTTACTACCCACAGGCAGGTCGTAACTTTCTTGTGAGCCTTAGGATGAGACTGTAGCCCGATGTCAGAGAGCGCTATGCCACTTTTCCTTGCACTCCAGGAAACGCTCCACGCGGTTTTCGGGAGTGCCCCAAATATGGCCCAGAATGGCGGCACCACTAAACCCGAGCTCGGCAATTTCCTGAAACTTTTGAGGTTGAACACCTCCCATAGCATACACTCTGTGTGGGCATTGCTCCATGGTGTGCATCAATCCACGGCGGTTAAAATTGGCCGACAAGTTGTTAGCTGTTATGCTGTCGTATATTGGGCTAAGGAATACGTAGTTGTAGGGGTTGCGATCGCTCAGTAAATCACCCAGCTTATGACAACTGCGTGTGATAATCAGGTGGGGATAACGAAAACGGTACCACCTGATTTTGAGTCGGAGCCTGAACGCTTTTTTGCGGTGCTTCTTTGAGATGTGAATGCCTCCCAGTTTGTACTTGAAAGCGTAGTCGTGGTTGCTGTGAATAACAATGTGTTTTCGGTATTGCTTCGGAATCTGTTCTATCAGTTCCTGCAAGTATTTCTTAGAAACCCCTGGCTTGCGTAGGTGCAAACGATTGAGTCCAGCATCAAACATCCTGATAATGTCAGCAGCTTCGCCTTCCTTTTTTCGCGGGCTTGTAACTACAACAAGTTCCATGGGCTAGTAGGCTGCTTTGAGCGCGCACACCATGTCGCGGATAACAAAAGGGTCTTTTTCGGCAGCGGTGCCTACTACGGCCACGTCTGCACCGGCTTCATACCGTGCGAGCAATTCTTCCGGAGTATTGATTCCGCCTCCAACTACAAGCGGTACAGAGATTTGTGATTTTACAGCCGAAATCATTGCTGAGCTTACGGCGTGTTCTGCACCGCTTCCTCCGTCCAGGTAAATAAGAAGCTGCCCCAACATCTCGCCCGCCATGGCTGTGGTGGCGGCAATTTCGGGTTTATGACGGGGGATGGGCGCTGTATTGCTCACGTAACTCGCTGTAGTGGGTCGGCCGCTTTCAACAATCATATATCCCGTAGGTATCACTTCCAGTCCTGCTGCTTTTACCACGGGCGCAGCAAGCACCTGCTGGCCGATTAGAAACTCAGGGTTTCGTCCGGAGATGAGAGAAGTGAACAAAATGGCGTCGGCATGCGGGCTTACCTGCATAGCGCTCCCGGGGAAAAGAATCACCGGAATGTGGGTGCATTGACGGATGATTTTCAGCCCCTCTTCAAAATAAGCGCCGGTCATCAGACTTCCACCATATAATATAAGGTCTGCCCCTGAGGCGTGAACAATGCCCACGGTTTCTCTGAGCTGCGCTTCATCGTGAAGGTGGTCGGGGTCGAGCAATACGGCCAGCAACTTACGACCTTCTTTAGCAGATGATGTGATGTGTTGGTAAACTGACACGGCCCAAAGTTAGGATTTTAACAAAGGTACGCTAAGTAGCAGTTACCGATTTCGTGCCAGCGCAGTGCCATGATATGCTCTTTTCCGCTGTGCAACACTGTGGCAAAAACCTCTGTATAAAGCATAATATCAAAGGGATGAATAAGGATTTGTGCGCCAAAAGCCAGGCCACTTCCAAAATGCTTGAAAATAGCCTCTTTCATGGTCCAGATGAGGTTGAGGTACAAAAGTCGGTGCTCGTTGTTGATGAAATCATATTCTTCGCGGTGGAGGAATTTGTCGGCAAGTCGTGTCATGCGCTCTTCGCGCTGCTGAATATCCACTCCGCAATAACCCGAATGGCAGAGTTGCACGGCTGCGTATCGATCGGAGTGGCTGAGGCTGATAAGGCGATTGTCGTTGGCCAAATGGGGTTTGCCAAGATGGTTATACACAATGAGCGACGACGAATCCGGCTCGATGCTCTGCAAGAGGCACCGTGTAGCCATCCATTGCAGCGAGCGTTTGGGTGTTTTGAAACCGGAAAGTCGTGTGCGTTCTTCCTCACTCAGCCTCACTGTCTTCATGAAATCATCCAGGCTCTCGGTGATTTCCCAAACGGCTGTCAGTCCGTGTGAAGTATGAAAAGTGAGGGCAAGGGGCAAGGCTCGAACTATTCAGGCGGGAAGTTGTTTAACCCGCGGTATTTGGCTACTTTTGCAGCCTCAATAATAGGATCATGAACAACACAGAAACCCAGAAACTGCCTTACAAAGTTAAAGATATTGCACTTGCCGAGTGGGGGAGAAAAGAAATAAAGCTAGCCGAGATTGAAATGCCCGGCCTTATGGCTTTGCGAGAAGAGTTTGGTGCGTCGCAGCCCCTGAAAGGTGCGCGCGTTGCCGGTTGCCTTCACATGACCATTCAAACAGCGGTGCTGATTGAAACGCTTGTAGCCCTCGGTGCCGAGGTGCAGTGGTCGTCGTGCAACATTTTCTCAACCCAGGATCACGCAGCAGCGGCCATAGCGGCAGCGGGTATTCCGGTTTACGCATGGAAAGGTATGACCGAAGAGGAATACGACTGGTGTATCATGCAGACCTTGTTTTTTGGTCCTGACAACACAGAGCCTTTGAACATGATTCTTGATGATGGTGGTGACCTTACCAACATCGTGCTCGATAAATTCCCCGAACTGGCTGCCGGTATTCGCGGTATTTCCGAAGAAACCACCACCGGAGTTCACCGCTTGTACGAGCGCCAGATTAAAGGAACCCTTCCTATGCCGGCCATCAACGTAAACGACTCGGTTACCAAATCGAAGTTCGACAATAAGTACGGCTGTCAGGAGTCATTGGTAGATGCCATTCGCCGCGCTACCGATCTAATGCTCGCCGGTAAAACCGCTGTGGTTGCAGGTTATGGTGATGTGGGCAAAGGCTCGGCGGCCTCCTTGCGCAATGCAGGTGTACGCGTTACCGTTTCTGAAATAGACCCGATTTGTGCTCTTCAGGCCAGCATGGATGGCTATGCAGTGCGCAAAATGATCAACGCGGTAAAAGAAGCCGACATCGTAGTGACCGCCACCGGCAACAAGGATATCATCCGCGAAGAGCACTTTCGCGCCATGAAACCAAACGCTTTGCTTTGCAATATTGGCCACTTTGATAACGAAATTGACATGAAGTGGCTTAATGACACTTACGGCTCAACCAAAGATGAAATCAAACCACAGGTAGATAAGTACACCATCGATAGAAAAGACATCATTGTGTTAGCCGAAGGTCGTTTGGTGAATCTTGGATGTGCCACAGGCCACCCGTCGTTCGTAATGTCTAACTCATTCACCAACCAAACACTGGCGCAGATTGAGTTGTGGAACAACGCGGGCAACTACAAAAACGAAGTGTACGTATTGCCCAAGCACCTTGATGAAAAGGTTGCACGTTTGCACCTCGCCAAGCTGGGTGTCGAACTCGAAACCCTCACTCCTGAGCAGGCCGATTATATCGGAGTACCTGTAGAAGGGCCGTTCAAGAGCGACGCATACAGATACTAGAGTTGAAAAGAGAGTTCAGGTAAAGCCCGACCTTTATAAGGTCGGGCTTTTTTGTTCTTCAATTGAAGATTCTTAGCTGATTGGTTACACCGTTAAATCCGGTGCGATACCGGGCAAGTACAGCGGGTGCTTCTCCTGAGATTGGCGAGCCATCGTAGATAGAAAACACCGAGCTACAGCACTCGCAGTTGGCGGTGATGGTGGTTTCTTCGTCAATAGTAATGCGGCAATAATCATCAACTTGATAGGTGCAGTGCCGGTCAAAAGCCACAAACTCTTCCATATTGCGGCGATAGATAATGATACCGAGTGAACCACCAGAAATATGAATAGAACCACCGGGAGCCGCAAGCGGGGCAAATTCCGGCAGGTCGAGAAAAAGGGTCACATCCACAAATACCAGCGGAACGATGCTGTTTTGATTGCGGCAGGCGTGAGCACTCAGCACGAGTGCAAGTACAAAAGAGATTCGGGCAAAATGTCTTAACATTGTGGGCAAGTTATCAGAAAGTTGTCTGTAAAACGAGGAAAGGATGGCAAAGTTGTTCAAAATTTTGTTGCTGGCATTGATTTTTTCGATGCCGCTTTCGGCTTGTGCCCAAAAGCAGAAGTCGGTAAAAAAAATGCAACAGGAGCATTTTGACCGACAGGAAGAGCAAAAGAAAAAGGCCGCAGCAGCAGAAAAAAAGGCCTTGGAACGCCACCATGAGATTCAGACGAAAGAGACAAGAAAGCGCATGAAGCAGTCCGAAAAACGTTCCAAACGACTCCGCGACAACCGAAAGGAGCCGTTCCTCAAAAGGTGGTTCACCAGAAAGAGGCGTTAGACATGTAAAAGAATGCCAAATTTTGGTTGTGTTTTCTTTTTGAGCCTGTGGGCAATGCGCTATCTTTGAGAAAAGACAGGAGTTGAGACCTGCCTTAGAAATACTCGAAACGAAGAAAATTGACGCGCTAAAATGAATTTGAGCCAAAATAACATTTTGTTAATCCGAATGATTTTTCTCTATCTTAGCGCCTCATTGTTGCGAACAAGGATACTTAATCAAAATCTACATCTATGATCAGAAATTTATGTCTGATAGTTTTCGGTCTTTTCATAACTCAAGTAGCCATAGCCCAGATTGGTACGGGTGAGATTCGTGGTAAGATTACCGACAAGGAGACAGGTGAAGCACTACCCTTTGTAAGTGTGGTAGTATTGCGCGGAGATGCGCAGGTGAGCGGTGCAACCACGGATATAAACGGTGTTTATAGCATCAAACCGCTTACGCCGGGAGAGTATGATCTGGCTGTGAGTTTTGTTGGATACAAGCCTGTGAAGGTTACCGGAGTGATTGTAAACGCCGGTCGTTTCATTGAAAAACGTGTTCAACTCGAATCCACGGCCATTGATATAACCGAATTTGAGGTGATAGAATATACGGTACCACTTATCGACAAAGATGCGGGTTCAACCAAGCAGGTGATTACTCGTGAGGAGATCGCTCAGATGGCTCCTCGCTCTGCGGTTGAGATAGCGGCCACCACCGGGGGGGTTCAAACTTCAGCGGACGGTCAGATTAGTGTTCGTGGTGCGCGTGAAGAAAACACCTGGTACTATATAGATGGTGTGAAAGTGAGAGGAACTACTCGTCTGCCCAAGGCAGCTATTCAGGAAGTATCGGTAATGACAGGAGGTATTCCAGCTAATTTCGGGGACGTAACCGGAGGGGTAATCTCCGTAACCACCCGTGGTGCAACCAACACCTGGTTTGGTAGTGTGGATGTGCTTTCATCCGGAATTCGCGCCGGTGGTCAAAACATGGGCCTCGACCCCTACGCAGCCAATCAAGTGGAAGGAGTGGTTTCAGGGCCGTTGTTGTTCAGGAAAGATAGCCTCGGTAACCGCGAGCGCTCCATCGTGGGCTTCTTCCTCTCGGGTAACTACAGGAACACACAAGACACGCGTCCCTCCATTGTAGGTAATGCATATCTTACGGATGAGGCTCGCCAAAGACTTATTGATGACCCCATGGATTACGCCTTTACCGACGAATCTGTGGGTATTGAGGAAGGTATTTCCATCATCAATGGGCAGCCTGTGCCTGGAGGGCAGTTCGTTAATCCCGGAACCAGAGGTATCTACAACTCTTTCTTTTTGCGACAGGAAGACTGGACAATTGAAGATGCGCGCAGAAATTCCAGTATTGAAGGTATCAACCTGAGCGGTCGTCTGGACTTTGCCACCTCTAAATTGGTTGATATCGCCATCGGAGGTCGCTTTGACTTTACCGATAACAACCTTTACAACTACAACAGGTCGCTTGCAAACTATGCCAACAACGGAGTGCAACAATCCATGTCTTACACGGTATGGGGGCGATATACGCAGCGTTTCAAAACATCAGAAGATTCAGGTATCAAAAACGCGTATTACTCAATTCAGGCTGACTACATTCAGCGTGATATCAGTACTTTTGACCGAAACCACCGAGACAATGTATTCAACTACGGTTACATTGGTCGCTTTGACCAATCCTTCACCCCGAATTACAACTTTACAGATACCTTGGATAATGGGGTGTTCGTGCATGACGGATTCCGACCAATCGGTGTAGATTTTACGCCCAGTGATGTGAACGAAGATATGGCCGCTGTAACTTCTGCACTTTTCGATTTTTATCAGGCCAACGGACTTGGTATAAACAGCCTGAGTGAAATTCGTGCAGCCAATGCCCTCTTGAATGGTGATCCTGTTCCAAACATCTATGGGATTTGGGGCGGACTTGGAGCGCCATTTAATGACTACGGATTCTTTAACCAAAACCAGTTTCGTGTAATGGCAAACGGATCGGTGGATATCGGTGGTCATGCAATCTCTTTAGGAGCAGAGTTTGAGCAGCTCACCGAGCGCGGTTATAACCTTGCTCCCGGTGCGTTGTGGACCATTGGTCGTCAGCGAACCAATTTCCACATAGATGAAATTGATTACTCCAACTTGATTTCACAAGAGCAGATTCAAGGCCAGTGGTACTACACCTACGGTCGTCAAATCGGGAGTGACCAGTCGTTTTTTGACGCCAACCTACGTGAAATGCTCGGTTTGCCTGTAAATGGTTCTGACTTCATCAATTTAGATGCGATTGATCCTTCTATGTTGAGCCTGGATATGTTTAGTGCGGATGAGCTCTTTAACCAAGGTCAAACCTTGGTTAACTACT
>SKUL01000209.1 GCA_007129985.1 Flavobacteriales bacterium | reverse complement strand
GCTGTAGGCATGCTGCTTGCAGCCATTCACAACGCGGGCCTTGTGGCTTTGACCCATACGCCCAGTCCGATGAACTTTTTGGCAAAAGCCCTGAAACGTCCTGAAAACGAGCGCCCATACTTGTTAATCCCCGTTGGATACCCCGCTCCGGACGTGGAAGTTCCTGCTTTGAAGCGTAAGTCGCTGAACGAAGTGTGCGTGTATTACGACTAAAATTTTGCAGTTGTACCGAATATTTTTTTCTTTGCAGGCTCAATTTTTACCTTAAAACGCAAACGACAATGTCTGAAATTGCCGCAAAAGTAACCGCCATCATCGTTGACAAACTTGGTGTTGACGAAAGCGAAGTAACCGCAGAAGCTAGCTTCACCAATGATTTAGGCGCTGACTCTCTCGACACCGTCGAGCTGATCATGGAGTTCGAGAAGGAATTCAACATTGCAATTCCAGATGACCAGGCCGAAAAGATTGCTACTGTTGGCCAAGCCATCGAGTACATCGAGAATAACGCCAAATAATTCCACCGCGAATGGAACTCAAGCGGGTAGTTGTTACTGGAATAGGTGCGCTCACCCCAATAGGGAATAACGCCCGCGATTACTGGCAGTCTTTGATTGCCGGTAAGAGCGGTGCTGCCCCTATTACCCGCTTCAATCCCGAAAAATTTAAAACCCAATTTGCCTGCGAGGTAAAAGGGTTCAACCCGGAAGATTTTCTGGATCGAAAGGAAGCCAGAAAGCTCGACCCCTTTTCGCAATATGCCCTTGTCGTATCCGACGAGGCAATTGCCGACGCAGGTCTGAAGGACTGGGAAGCCCTCAATAAAGACCGCGTAGGAGTAATCTGGGGTTCGGGTATTGGAGGAATTCAAACCTTTCAGGAGGAGATGATTGGATTTGCGCACGGCGACGGAACGCCCCGTTTCAATCCTTTCTTTATTCCCAAGATGATTGCCGACATCGCGTCGGGACATATTTCCATTCGCAACGGATACCGCGGTCCGAACTTCACAACCGTTTCAGCTTGTGCCTCATCAACCAATGCCATTCTCGACGCCTTCAATTACATCCGGCTTGGAAAAGCCGATGTCATTATTACCGGAGGTTCGGAGGCAGCTGTGAATGAGTCGGGCATGGGTGGTTTTAACGCGCTGAAAGCACTCTCGGTGCGCAATGACTCCCCGGAAACAGCTTCTCGTCCTTTCGATTCAACCCGCGATGGATTTGTGTTGGGAGAAGGCGCCGGAGCACTGGTCCTCGAGGAGTACGAGCACGCAGTTAAGCGCGGAGCCACCATTTACGCCGAAGTGGCAGGAGGCGGCCTCTCAGCCGATGCCTATCACATGACTGCTCCCCATCCTGATGGGTTGGGTGCAAATCTGGTGATGAACATGGCCCTGGAAGATGCTGGTATGAAGCCCGATGACATTGACTACGTGAATGTTCATGGCACCTCTACTCCGCTTGGAGATGTGGCAGAGCTCAAAGCCATTACCACGCTTTTTGGCGAGCACGCTTACAAGCTCAACGTCAGTTCAACAAAATCCATGACAGGTCACCTGCTCGGGGCGGCCGGAGCGATTGAGGCCATTGCCACCTTGCTGGCGGTGAAAAATGATTTAATTCCGCCCACCATCAACCACGAGCACGCCGACCCTGAAATTGACGGTCGGATTAATCTTACGCTCAATAAAGCTCAACAGCGCGAGGTGCGTGCCGGTTTGAGCAATACCTTTGGTTTCGGAGGTCACAATACCTCTGTGATTTTCAAAAAGTATCGCTAATTGGTCTGGAGAAGGTTACCGCGCTGGCTCAAAAGGCCGGTTAAAAGGCGCCAACCCATTTCCACCTCCCTCTCAACATTTTTGCACCGCGAACTCCACATTGAGCCTGTGGATGTGAGCTGGTATGAACTCGCTTTTGTTCACAAAACCAAGGCTTCACGGCAAGGAGGGCACAACGAAAGACTTGAGTTTATTGGCGATGCGGTGCTGGATGCCATCATCGCCGACTGGGTGTATGACCGTTTTGGCGACAAGCCCGAGGGCTATCTGAGCAAAATCAAAAGCGGTATTGTAAATCGCAAACGACTCAATTTGCTGGCCCGCGAGCTGGGACTGGAACCCTTTATTCAGGCCCGTGTGCGTAACCGACAGGCCATGCATGTGATTGGCGGAAACGCGCTGGAAGCACTGATTGGAGCCATTTTTAAAGACCGGGGATATGACTACACCCATGCGTGGGTTCTCAAGATGATTATTCCAAAGATTGACATCAACCGCTTGCAGTCTAAGCTGACAGACGCCAAAAGCAGTCTCTACGAAAAGGCCCACCGACATCGCGCGGAATTGCGCTTTGAGGCGCGAGAGTTCAACGACGAAGGACGGCCTCGTTTCGAAACCACCGTTTTATGGAACGGCGAGGCGCTTGCAACAGGTTCAGGAGCATCCAAGAAGGCTGCCGACCAAATGGCCGCTCGTAAAGGCTTAACAAACCTTAATGCCCAAAAGCTTGGTGGTGCAAAGGCCGCTGAGTAATTTGGCCCCGTCTAAAACCCGTTGAAAACGTGACCAAACACGTACTGGATTACGACTTTGATTACGACTTTGACCTCGTTGGAATCAGTTGTCATTTGCGCGATTACAGGCTTTGCTGGACGCTCAATCAGCAATTGGAGCTCAATATGGAACGCGCTGCAGATGCTGCGAACAACGGCCATGCGGAATTTCCGGTTTTCAGGTCGTATTGTGAAGATACCCGAACTACCGTGCAGCTTTTCGTAAACCGCTCGGATGAGGGATACCTGATTCCCGAGCAGCGACAGGCCGATTACTTGCTGATGGTTCAGGATAACGTGCGCTGGGAAATGGACGACCTGCTTGATATACTACGAAGCAACCCCCATGTTTTGATGGCTTTTGAAATTGACGCAGCCAGCTTGAAATCAAGGGAATTGCTACTCATAAACGAATGATATGCACCACAAGAAGACCAAAATAGTTGCCACACTCGGGCCCGCATCGGCCAACCGGGAAACCCTCAGCCGAATGTTCGATGAAGGGCTGAACGTATGCCGCATCAACTTTTCGCACGGGGGTCACGAGGAAGCCGCCCGAACCATTGAACTGGTAAAAGACCTGCGCAAGGAAAAAGGCCTTTCCATCGCTATTCTTGCCGATTTGCAAGGGCCCAAACTTCGTACGGGAAAGATGGACGCCAACGGTGTGATGCTGGTTCAGGGAGAGGAAGTAGTCATTACTACCGCTGAGGTCACAGGAACAGCCACG